>JAISRG010000089.1 GCA_031273725.1 Puniceicoccales bacterium | reverse complement strand
TGTACAGTTATAGCTAACACACGTGCATCTCGAAATTGAAAAGCCAAAAAAAATCTTAGGGGAGATTTTCGATGATATCAGTCCTAGGAAAGGAAAGCTTTCTGTTAAAAACAGATATTATTTACTGAAAAACATTTCAATGGCCACACGAACGCTGATCTTTTCTGTGTTTGGCTTAAAAAGATTCTGCGTCATGGGACTATGTTAAACATATAAACTATATCCCATGGAGTATATTTTGCATCGCCTGCGCATGTTTGAGTAAGATAAATAGAAACAACAAAAGCGTATTTATAAGTTGCATGTTTGCGAAAAACAGAACAATTTTCGGTAAAAATAAACAAAAAATTTAAATTCTTTTTAAAAATGTTTGCATTTTGTATATTTTTTGCTATCCATTAGATGGAATAGGGATAGGGTTGCAGACATGTTAAGTAATGGAATATTTGTTACAATTGATGGGGGATCAGCTACGAAGAAATCTCCGGTTTCGCAGGCAATTGCCACAAAGTTTAATTTAGTCTACATCGAAATTGGTACATTGTTTCGCACGGTTGTACATGCGCTTATGCGGGCAGGAATTACTCCGGAACTAAAGAATGCAGATGAGACAGGTGAATTTTTGAAAGATGCTAAATGTGCGTATTTTTTGGAAGGCCGACAGGTCAAGTTTGTCATTAACAAAGTTTACTTAACTGCCAAAGATTTGAGAGCCGAAGATATTAATGCTAATGTGGCTAAATACACGGCATTATTCAAGTCAATGAGTGATTTTTGTATGAAACATGCCCGAAAGGCTACAAAGCTGAAAGATGTTTGCAAATTCAATGGTATAATTGCCGAAGGGCGGACCTGCGGCACATACATATTTCCCAAAGCCGATGTGAAGTTTTGGTTCATTGCCACTGATACCGCTAAGATAGATTTTAGGCTCGGTGTTGAAAAAGAAAATGATGATCCAATTGAACGTGATAAAATAGACTTTTCCATTACATTTTACCCAGTGGTGAAACCCAAAAATGCGATAGAAATTTGGACATCTTCCCGCACAACGGAAGAAAATATCGCGCTTGTTTCGGCATTTGTGGAACAAAAACTAGATGTCAAAAAGCACAGTAAATAACGGGACTTTTCTAAAAATGTTAAAAAGAATTTTGAGGAAAATTGAGGAAAATCTATGAAAAGCGCACTTGCATCACTGATGATAATATTAACTTACTTCACATGCGCATATTGCGAAGTTGATACAAAAGTGTCCCAATTAGATGGTAAAATACTCGTTACAATCGACGGAGGATCGGCTACAAAAAAATCTCCTATTTCGCAGGCAATTGCTGAAAAATTCAATTTGATTTATATTGAAACAGGCGCGGCATATCGTACGATAGTACACCTGCTTATGCAGGCAGGAATTACGCCGGAACCTGAAAATGAAAGCAAAGTAGATGAATTTTTTAAGAATGCTAAATGTAAGTGCATTTTGGACGGCCGAAAAGTCAAGTTTGTCATCAATGAAGTCTCTTTAAGTGCAAAAGAATTGCGAGCAGAGGATATAAATGCCAATGTTGCCAAATATACATCATCATTCAAGTCAATTAGTGATTTTTGCATAAAACATATTCGGAAGGTTATGAATTTGAAAGAGGTTCTCGATTTCAATGGTATAATTGCTGAAGGGCGGACATGTGGCACATACATATTTCCAGAAGCCGATGTGAAATTTTGGTTCAAAGCCACCGATACATCTAAGATAGATTTTAGGCTCGGTGTTGAGAAAGAAAGTGACAATCCGGTTGAACGTGATAAAATAGACTTCTCCCGTACGTTTTATCCAGTGGTGAAACCCCAAAATGCGGTAGAGATTTGGACATCTTCCCGCACAACGGAAGAAAACATCGCACTTGTTTCAGCATTTGTGGAACAAAAACTAGATGTCAAAAAACACAGTAAATAACGGGACTCTTCTAAAAGTGTTAAAAAGCATTGACGCATTTTCAAAGAAAAGGACAAGAGAAACGCAAACGTAAAAATTGGCGACATGTGGCCAAAGATAAGCACACGTTAATTTAGCGCACCATAATTTTATGAGGACTGACAACAAGATTTTTTTATTTTTTGTCTCTTCAATTTCGCCATTTGTGTAAATAAACTTTCCTACCTTTGACGCCATATTGCCGATTTTTATGACAGACTTTCTATCGCTCTCAATCTTAATTATGGGGCCACTTCCGCCTAATACACTATACATACCATCTGTGACGAAAAGGGACGGGCCAGGAAAATCAGCATCACGGCAGGAAATATCAGTGACTTCGATGGCCATAGGAGACTTCGCGCTGAACATTTCTTTGCTCTTCTTTGTCAATCTCTCATTTGACGACAGTTCCTAGGATAAAAATTCTTTGGGAAGAGATTTGCCTTCTTCGAAGCGCGCACCATTCCTGCGGTTGGCGGCGTCATACAGATGGCGAACTATTTTTATGATTCTCGGATCATCGGTCACATTGTTTAGTAACTCTCCAGGCCACTCCGGCACCTCTTTTGGGGGCAAATATTCACTAAGCACTCCCATGTCATTGGCAGTTTTCCCACGGAGATATACCAGCCCCTTGTCGAACAACATTGGGCTCACATCGGCTATCAAAGCCACGGCACATTTCGGTCTGCCTACGGTAGGGAAACTTAGCTCAAGCTCAACACCAGGTGTTTGTTTATCAGCCCACACGAAGATTGCCTTTGTAATTTTCATTTCACTCATTTTTGTTCCTTTTTTAATTATTTTACGGCCGCCATGTTTCTGTCCGTTGTTTGGTTGTTATAACAGCTTCATTGTCCGTACCATATTGTTGTTCCATTGCTGGCAAAACCACCTCTTTCGTATAAGCAAGTTCGTCAAACTTCGTTTCTATGGTAAGTTCTACGTCAGAAAATGGCATGACAACAAGTTCCTTTTGCGCATCCGACCATCCATCATTTTTCAAACCACTTCGGCTTTGAGAGAAAAACGAAGTAAGTATGGAATAGATTGGTACCCTTCCATAGATCGCCGAATCGCCATATATTTTATTTTCCGGCCCATTTACGGCGCTTACGATGGCCCATGATTCAGCGGCCAGGGCATTTCCTGTATGGTAAGTGAATTGTTCTTTGCCGGTTGGATTCACCTCATGGCCAACTATTGCTGCCGCCGAATCGCCATTAATTTTACGGATGGCCAACAACGTTGGTGGCGGTCCTTTGTCCTGTCCAGGCAGTGTCGCATGGCGAAGTAGCAATTGTGTATAGGCATACTGAATTGGTGCATAGGCAGGCGTCACCATAAATTCTTGGAAAAGATCTTTGGCAGCTCTGTTTCCCGGATGAGACTGAACATTTTGCCTTTCCTCCTGGTAAAATTTATCAAGTCCTTCATCGGGATCTCTCTTGTTATCTGCGAGTAATATATCGTCGTTTACACCTTTGCGCACATGGCCAATACTGAGGGCTTTTTCCCACCGGAAACCTAGTTTACGATATACTCCAGTACGTGTTGTCTGTCCTTGGAATTGTGAAGGGAGTTTTTGTTGGCCCCAAGCCACTGAGCAAACTTATTCCAGGTATTTTTCAAAACCCCTGCGGTTTCTGTGTCGAATACCGAATATCCATCTTTACCATTGCCCCCTCTTGTTCCAAGCATAACACTTTGTAAAGGATTTGCTCCATTTGGCAACGCATCGAATCCTTCCTGATCAAAAATACCTGCTAATTCCATCTGCATGCTTGCCACTGCAATGGAGTATATGAACGTATCCTGCCCCTTTCCATTAATCCACTGGCAATTGTCCAAAATGCCGGCTAACATTTCCGGAGATTTTGCATGTAATTGCGTAATCAGAGCCTTCAACTCCGCGGCTTTTTTCGGAGTTTCGCATATGCCAAGGTT
>JAISRG010000033.1 GCA_031273725.1 Puniceicoccales bacterium | reverse complement strand
TTTGTTTTTTGGAGTTTGTTACTGCCGATCCCAGTATTCCTTTGGAATGTCTTAATTTTTTAACAATTTTACCGACCGTTCCCCTGGTTGCCCTATACATTTGGGCGATTCTGGCAACAATTTGGACAACCAATGAAATGGTAATTTTTGTCGCATATTTAGATACTGCTTTCGAAAATTTGATAACTTTCGAAACTTGGATTGCTAGGACATTCTTAGAAAACTTTTTCATATCAATCAATGATTTGGAGATTATTCTATGGTGCATTATTCTACATTGATGGGCTTGAGATCCCAAATGTTTGTTGCATAATCTTTAATCGAACGGTCGCTGGAAAACTTCCCAGAGCGCGCAATGTTCAAAATTGCTTTTTGTGCCCACTTTTGCTTATCCTGGTATGCTTCGTCGACTTTCTTCTGGGTCCTTACGTAATCTTCAAAGTCAGCCAATACGAAGAATGGATCGCCGCCATCAAGCAAACTATTTCTTATATTCCTGAGAGGGGCTTCCCCACATTCGGTCACAAAGAAACTCGATGACATCCAGTCTAAAATGGAACGGAGCTCTTCGTCCTTATGATAGTAATTGTGCGGGAAATAACCTGTCATTCTGAGTTTTTTGAGTTCCGCTTCCGTGTGGCCAAAAACAAAAATATTATCATCTCCCACTTCTTCTTTAATTTCAACGTTTGCTCCATCAAGTGTGCAAATTGTACAAGCTCCATTCATTGCTAGTTTCATATTTCCCGTGCCCGATGCTTCTTTGCCTGCCGTGGAAATTTGTTCCGATAAGTCCGCCGCAGGAATGATATCGCAGGCAAGGGAAACGTTGTAATTTGGCAAGAATACCACACGTATTTTATCGTTATTGGGATTGTTATTTATCTCCTTTGCCACAATATTTATCCCGTGAATTATTTGTTTCGCCATGTAATACCCGGGAGCTGCTTTTGCTCCAAATATAAATGTCCGCGGTACTACGTTTTTGTCGCCTCGTATGACACGTTTATACAAGTGCAAAATGTGCAGCAGATTGAGATGTTGCCGCTTGTACTCATGTAAACGTTTGATTTGCACGTCAAATAGGGAATTTGGATCGACCTCTATGCCACATAGTTTTGAAATTTTTTTAGTTAGGTTTAGCTTGTTTGCCGTTTTGATTTCTAAAAACTTTTCCTGAAAAGCAGGATCACTGGCAAAATTTTCCAGATTTCGCAATTGTTCGGAGTCCTCTGTCCATTTTTGCCCAATTGCCCGATCAAGTAACTTTGAAAGATTTGGGTTGCAACATCTGATCCACAGCCTTGGAGTTACTCCATTCGTAACATTTGTGAATTTTTCTGGGTATATCTGGTTGAATAGCGGAAATAGCAAATTTTTTACCAATTCCGAATGCATGGCCGCAACACCGTTTATATATTTACAACATACCACGGCCAAATATGCCATGCGGACAACTTTGTTTCCCTCACCGCTGATAATAGATAGGGCATTCTTTTTGGAATCATCTCCCGGCCACTTTTTTTCAACTTCTTCCGTGAGGAATCTGCGGTTAATTTCACAGATTAATTGGTAATGTCTTGGAAGCAGATATTCAAACATTCCAACCGACCATTCTTCCAGAGCTTCCGGTAATAATGTATGATTCGTATAGGAAAAAGTTTGCTTGCAAATATTCCAAGCCTTTTCCCATGAAAAATTTTCTTCATCGAGCAAAATGCGTAGCAGCTCTACGATCGCAATTATTGGATGCGTGTCATTCAGTTGAATGGCTACCTTTTTTGCGAAAGAATCAAAATTTTTGTTACCATTTTTAAACCTGCGAATGATGTCCTGCATGGAACAGCTGACGAAGAAGTATTGCTGGGTCAATCTCAAGATTTTGCCACCCTCCGTAGAATCATCGGGGTACAGTACCTTTGAAACGGTTTCATTTTTTACCTGTTTGTCCATCGCTTCAAAGAATTTGCCCTCGTTGAACATTTTTAGGTCGAACTCACTCGCCGATCGTGCCTCCCATAGGCGCATAAAATTTACCGTATTGGACTTATACCCAATTACTGCGATATCCCAGGGGACCCCCTGTATCGTTTCATAGTCTTGCCAAACTGGTTTCAAATTTCCATTGCCATCGTAGCCATATTCAATTTTACCGTACAGCTTAATGTTCTGGGTATTTTCCGGTCGGCAAACTTCCCATGGTGTCCCGGACATTAGCCAATTGTCAGGCTTTTCTACTTGCTTCCCATCCACCAATTCCTGGCGAAAAAGACCCAACTCATAGTGGATTCCATAGGCTACGGCCGGATAATTAAGGGTTGCAAGGGAATCCTGAAAACAAGAAGCCAGGCGACCAAGTCCTCCATTCCCAAGCCCCATATCCGGTTCCACATTTACGATATCATCGAGGTTTTGACCAAGGACCTCAAGTGCTTTTTTTGTATCATCAAGAATTCCAAGGCTGATCAAATTGTTTTTCAATAGTCGACCCGGTAAATATTCCAATGACATATAGTAGACCCTGCGCACATTATTTTCATGGTGAGATTTTTGTGTTCGTATGAACTGGGACATTATCATTTCTTTTGCCATCAGGCATACCGCTACCCACCAGTCCCGCAATGTTGCAGATACCTGATCCCTAGCCAGGTCGAACTGCAGATGTTTAATTATTGATTCCTTGATACTCAATTTGAAGTCCTGTGTTTGTATTTTTTCGTCAATTAACTTACTTCCATTTTTCTTAGTTACCTCCATGACTTTCCCTACGTATAATTTTTCCATTTTTGTTCAGCTTTGGAGAGATTGAATATAATTTTTCAATAATTTCAATCTAAAATTTTTGATTTGACTTTTCGCCATGTTCATCTCCTAGGAGGCGCACCATATTTTTTCAAAAAAATTGGCAGCGTGTCTTCCGTGTTGACCGAACCCTTTAAAGCTAAAATCAATGATTCTAAATCAGTCGACCGTAATGCGCTCAATTTTGGCTCCCAGCATCTGGAGCTTACTTTCCAACGCTTCATATCCGCGATCTATATGAAAAATATCGTGGATAAACGTATCTCCCTTGGCACATAGTCCAGCCAAATATAACGCTGCACCGGCACGCAAATCTGTCGCCCAGAGATGTGCTCCTTTTAGTGGGATGGATCCTTTAATGTGAGCACATTCTCCCGTGTGGTCGATGTTGGCTCCCATCTTGTTTAATTCTGCTACGTACATAAACCTATTGGGGTATATGCTTTCCCTAATGGTAGAATTTCCATTGGATTGGGTAAGCAAAACGCAAAGCTGAGCTTGCAGGTCAGTCGGAAATCCTGGATGCGGACCGGTTACTACGTCAATGGCAACCAATGGTTTCTCCGATTGTACATGTATTGTCCCATCTGTGTTTTGAAAAACATTTGCCCCTGTTTTTCTAAGAGAATGTAGGAAAGAGTCGAGAAGTCCAAATTCAAGCCCCGAAATCTCAATGTTTCCGCCCGTGATCAACCCAGCACATACAAACGTCCCAGCTTCCATTCTATCACCAATGATGGTATATTCACAACCATGCAATGGTTCCCCTCCATGAATTGTCAGGGTAGATGTACCTATTCCATCTATTTTAGCACCCATACTTATTAAATATCGGCAAAGATCTATGACTTCCGGTTCGATGGCAGCACTTTCGATTATGGTTCGTCCTGGGGCTTTAATGGCTGCCATAACAACATTTACTGTCCCTGTCACGGTGCTACCATGTGGCCCACTAAGACAAACCGTTGTTCCGTGTAAATTTTTTCCATCCAGCATCCAAGTTCCATCTTTTTCGGAAATTTCACATCCGAGGGCTTTGAATCCTTTAATATGCAGATCAAAGGGACGCTCCCCGATTACGCACCCTCCCGGTTTATGGATGACGACCCTGCGGAGACGCCCCAGCAATACCCCCATTAGATAGATGGAAGCTCGCATTTTTTTAACAAGTTGTTCTGGAACTTCACATGAAAGACTGCGAGCTTGAATTTTTAATGTGTGGGAACTGATATAGGAAGAATCAACGCCTATGGTTTTGAAAATTTCAAGCATCGTGTCGATGTCACTTAACCTGGGGACATTATTTATGACACACTCTTCATCCGTCAATAATGATGCTGCCAGTATGGGAAGACACGCATTTTTGGAACCACTAACTCTTACGTTCCCCTCCAATCGCCTTTCTCCTACGATATGAGCGGCTTTCATGACAATTTATTTTACTTTTTTAGAATAATTGTTTTTTCTGTTTTGGTGTTGTAAACGCGAGGAGTCTTTGTCCTTGCGGTTGTATTTCATTTTTTTATGGTTCAAAGGCTCACTTTTTGAATTTTCCAAATCTTTCGACTTTATACCAAAAAATTTTAGAATTTTATCCCAAAACTTAAATAACCCATGACGACATTTTGTCGAAGGACCCTTTTCCGGTATTATTTTGCTATAACTTTGGGTTTTCTCTCCATGAAATTTCGGTTTTTGTGCATTTCCATGTCTGACTGTTTTCGTGTAGGAATGTGACTGCCTGCCAGAGATTGTAGGCTCTGGCTCTTCTACAACTTCCGTTGACTTTTTTACCGGATGAACATTGGGAGCAGACTTACCTTGGGAACGAGCCCCTATTGCATCATACTCAACGTCGACAATATTCGCAGGCACAGCTACAGCTTCATCATTTCCCCCAAAACTCCTAGCCTGGGGGATTCTTCCTCTTTTTAAAGCATATCGTGCCTGATTTCTTTCAGAAGTTTGCTCAATACTATTTTCCTTAGATTCAGCTTCTTTTTTTTCAGACCACTCTTCAAATTCTGGCATAATTTTATAAAACCCAATTCACTCGTCCAATACATATCAAATGTCGGACACAAACCCTAACAAAAAGTATTTCTTCATCTTGTCGAGAAAAAATCCATTTATTTGGAATAAAAATTTCCTAAGAATCAGAATTTCGCATCAAAAAACAATCTTTCAGGTACCTCTGAAAAGGGTAGGATAAATAAATTAGTGGATTATATTAATCCAGTTAATGTGGATTTATTCGGTAAGAGCACATTTAAATTTTCAAAAGGTCGGAACTTTTTAGATTGAGACTGTCATCCACTTCTTTTATCGCAGCATCGGTAATATTTTGGATATCTTTTTCCAGCCGCTTTAGGTCGTCTTCGCTGATAACTCCATCTTTCTTGGCTTTTTTGAAAATTTCAATGGTGTCACGGCGAATCGACCGAATTTTGATGCGGCCATCTTCTGCCATACCATTTGCCACCTTGCTCAATTCCTGCCTACGTTCCCTACTCATCTCTGGCATGACGCAACGAATAATCATACCATTGACAATGGGCGTAACTCCCAAATTGGCTGCAAGAATTGCCTTTTCTATGGACTTGACACTCTCCTTGTCCCACGGCTGAATTTGTATGGTTTTCACATCTGGGGTCGTTATTGCCGAAATTTCACGCAATTTTGACATGGACCCATATACTTCAACGGATAAATTTTCAACCATTCCTGGAGAAGCTTTACCCGTGTGCAATGAATTGAATTCCGTTAAAGTATGTTTTACGGAAACATCCATCATTGCCTTTGCTTTTTTTATTTCTGCATTTGTATCCATATTGATTGAAAATTTTTCAAAAGTTTAAAAATTTGAGATCGTTGTACCGACAATTTCTTCGAGAAGGGCACGGGCGATATTTTTTAGATCTTTTTGGGCATTCACGATAAGTATTGGGATGTTGTTATCCATGCACAGTGAAAATGCCGTAGAATCCATGACTTGCAGGTGCCGCAGAAGGACTTCCTGGAATGAAATTTTGTCAAATTTGACGGCATCGCGGTGAACATTGGGATCTTTATCATAGACACCATCGACCTTCGTTGCTTTTACAATAACATCCGCGTGTAGTTCGCTTGCCCGGAGAGCTGCAGCACTATCCGTTGAAAAAAATACACTGCCGGTACCTCCCGCGAGCAACACAATTTTTCCGTCATCCATGGCCTTCTGGGCGTGTCTGGGATAGTACGTTTCGCAAATATTTAACATGGGGAGTGCAGAAAATATCTCCGTTGCAACCTCAAGTCTTTTTAAAAAATCGGCGATTGCCATAGAATTTATTATGGTCGCCAACATTCCCATGTAATCTCCTGTGATACGGTCACAACCCAATTTTTTGTTCCCAAATGTCCCCCGGAAAATATTGCCCCCGCCAATCACAACACCGATTTCTAATTCCATTTCATGGAGAACTTTTAATTCTTCGCACAAGGAGCGGACAATATTGGAATCAATGACCGATTCGTTGGTTTTATCTTTTAAAACCTCACCACTAAACTTCAAAATCACTCTCTTATATTTATTATTCAACGTAATACCCTATTCCAAGGCAACACTCCTAGTAAAGTGCCCAAAATAGTCAACATAACTTATGCGAAACTTAAAATTGAAGAGTAAAAGATGAAAAAATTTTAGGAAGGATTCTCGATGAAATCAGCCCCAAAACCTGGGAAAGATATTTGTTGAAAAGGAGGATCTTTGCAAAAAAAAGACAAGCGAAATTTGATTCGATTTTTCTGAATTTTTTTGCGATTTGCGTTTTTTATATTGTCGATGTATTTTTATGTGGGCGGACTAGTGGTTTTTTTAAACAACGATCAAGTCAATATGTTATTCCCATTCCGAAGCGACGGCGCATGTCCGCCAACGGAATCTCAAAATATATCGCATTCCCAAAGGGACACAGCAATGGATTATTGCACAGTAGCAGTATATCTCGCAACTTTTCAACATTATCCTGCGTTTCGTATTTTTCTATGGTAGAAATCCGTGAAATACATTTCGCAAAAATTTCTTCCATGTTCAATGTTTGCGTATTCCTAGCCGAAGTATCTTCTCCAATCAATCGATGTGCCAAGCTTGCTGCATCTTGATAGGATAGCCATTCCGGAATCGCATCGATCTTATAGTCACATTGCCCAAATGCATAGACCGAAAATCCATTTTTCAAAAAAATTGGCAAGAATCGCTGGAACCGTTCCGATTCATCCTGGGATAGCGAAAGCTCTATGGGCAGGAGTAATTGCTGTGAACTGGCAACGTCACATTGGGCCATTACTTTTTCATAGGTTACCCGACTAATGGCCAGCCGAATATTGAAAATGATAATGCCAGTTTTATGTTCAAAAATGGCAATTTCTCCAAAAGCTGTTCCGATAAACTTCCAACCGTGGCCATTGGGTTCGGCAATGGAAGGCATATCCAGCTTTTTTTGTTCCACGAGCGGTATTTCCTTCCGGATAATTTTGCTATCCGCCATGGCCGTTGGACTATTTCTTATGGGCGGTTCCCTTTGCAAGACTGGCGATTGCGGCCGTTGCAAATTTTGAAACATCGGTTGCGGCTCCCCATGGCGAATAAATTCTTCAACCGCTATGCCATCGGATTTTTTAAATACATCCAGAAGAGCTTTTTTGATAAACTCCCTGACTGCCATTTCATTTTTAAAACGGACCTCCTTTTTCATCGGATGCACGTTTACATCGACCATTTCAGGATTAACTTTCAAAAAAATATAGGCCAAAATGCCCCTATGATTTGGGAAGATCGGTCCCAGAGTATCACATATGGCACAGCTGATAACATTGCTTTTCACCAGGCGATTGTTCACAAAAATGACTATATTTTTTTTACAAATATTACCAAAGGCGGGATCGCAGATCGCTCCACTGATTGCATAATCCCCTTCGACACAGGAAAAGTCGATGAATTTTTCCTCATACCTAAAGGTTTCATTTATTCTATCACCAAAATTTTTAGAATTCGGCGATGAAAATACCATGTTTCCATTTTGAAAAAGAGAAAATTTTACATCTAACTCGGCCAGTGCTAAATTTTTTATCAAAGATATTATGTTCATGCTTTCCGTTTCATCGGATTTCAGAAATTTTCTCCTGGCTGGAACATTATAAAACAAATTTTCGACGATTATTTTGGTCCCACTAAATCTGACACAGTCTTTGATATCCACAATTTTTCCACCATCCATGGTAATTTCTGTCCCGTGGGTGTCACTGCCGGAACATGTCATCAACCTAAATTTAGAAACGCTCGCTATGGACGGGATGGCTTCGCCCCGAAAACCAAACGTAGCCAGTGAGTTTAAATCGTGAATATTGCGCAGTTTACTGGTGGCATGTCGTTTTATCGATAGTAACGCTTCTTCCCTGTGCATGCCAAGGCCATCGTCCCCAACGACTATGGAAAACTTTCCTCCCCGGGAAAATCTAACATCGATAAGTTTTGCCTGTGCATCCAAACTATTTTCCACCAACTCCTTGACGATTGCAGCTGGTCGTTCAACAATTTCTCCGGCAGCAATTTTGTTAACAACATCTTCCGGCAAAATTTCAATCGTGGAATTAAGCATTGCGGGAAGCTAATCTTGAAACAAATAGCAGCAAGCATTTTTTGCAA
>JAISRG010000085.1 GCA_031273725.1 Puniceicoccales bacterium | reverse complement strand
CCCCGCGAAAGAAGGTCACAAGCAATTCTTTTTCTTGCGGAAGAATTATGTCCCGAAATAAAATCTGGCAACTTATTCCCATTAATTAACTCTGCTAGACGGTCCAACCCATTCACACCACATTCAAGCAGCGCATTTGCAACCGCTATGGCATTATCTATTGATAATTCAGATACTTTCAATTTATTGTCATTCACCAACCTAACTAGGGATGGTACGCCAACCTTTACTTTCGCAAGCAGAGCGGTTTTTAGCAAATCAACACTTTTCAACTTTGAAAGTAATGCATTTTTATCTATGCTTTGGCTATTGTTAAATTCATCCGCTATTTGATCTGCTATACCGTCTAGGGTTTCCGTTAAAAAATCTTTAAATTCGGTTTTTTCTTTCTCGCTCAACTTTTCTTTCAGTTTGCCAAGAAATTCAATTCTGCTGTCAACGTTACCTATCTTTTTGAATTCATCGATGATATCTCTAGTTTGGATCTTTCCCTTGCTCAATCTTAGCAAATGTTTTATATTATGGGCAACATTATCTTTATTTTCAGGTAATGCAATGGCGCCAAAGGCGGCTTTCAAAAAGCCAGGATTGTCGCTAGTTTGATTGGCTCGGCCAATTTGAATAAGTTTACCAAGAATTTGTTTGGCAACCTCAAAGCCATAATCTCCTGAAATAATAGCTTTTAACAGGATAAGACATCTGTCCAAAAATCCCATTTCATGTTTTGCTCCACCAATAAAGCTTTGGAATGCACTTTCTTGCGCAGGTTCGAATACATCTATGCTTGATACTTCATCTGATTCTCTACCCTGAGAACCCGAAGCATCGGCCGAACGGGTATCCAAACTTTTGCCATTTAGCTTAAAACCAAAATCATTCTTTAAAATGTCAACAACTGTTGGATCTAGGGAAGATATACTAGAGTTTGTTCCGGTGCCTGATAGCAAGTCTAAAGGTCCGTTTACCTGTGGTGTTGCTTTCATAAAAATAATCTCCCCAAATCACATAAAATTTACATGTTTTGATGAAAGTGTCAATTTTTTTGCAAAAATGCCCTGCATTTCTCCTAAAAGTTGTGGTTTGTTAACATGGGCGTAAAAATTCAACAGTTGAAGAGAAAGAAATAAGCTATGTGCCATTCCATTCAACCCCATCGAGCACTGCCATGCCTAGTAATAAATTCTTATCACTTTTGCGTCATATTTCCAATTTTTACGATCGCCTTTCTCTTGTTTTGAACATTAATTATGTGACTGTGTTGACTTAGCTAAACATGTGCATGTAGTATGTAGTAAAGCATAGAAATTATATGGATTACAATGAGACCTCACTTCCTCTGATTGCCCCCATTGATCAGGGGCTATTACTAACTGGTTACTGTTGAGCTCTTCTACTTTATTTTTTAAGGCTTGTGCTCTCGCCATGGCCGCTTCCATTTCCAACCTTGTCAAACCACATCTCTGGTATGTTTTGCTCAATTCATCTAAATTAAGATCTTTTATTATGTTATACATGTCGGTATCTATAACGGGTGGCATGCAATAATTGAGTGGAGTTACACCGTCAATGGCATTTTTTATGGGATGACCATTTTTACTCAATCTTCCTGTGTCCAATGCAAGAACCTTTGGAATTATGCTGGCAATACTTCGTGGAGGATGGGTTGGAAATGATAAATCGTGGTCGATGGCAACTGGACCAGATCGTGTAAAAATTATATTGCGTATGTGCCTATCAAATTGCCCTGTTAAGATGTCCTGAAGTTGTATCCATGTTTCACGACGTATGAATTCATTATCGTATGGAACTGCCCTGCGGAAGACCGCATAATCCAATGTTTTTCCATTCAATAATTCCATTCCAATGTATGGAATCCCATTCATTTCCGCTGCAGAGACAGAGACTATCACATGCGGAACCACTATCCCCTTTTTTTGGCCAGTGTCGATAAGTATGTCCTGTACCATTGAAGTTGCTTTATTTCGCCTATAGGTTCCGGTTCCAGGGCCAACGAATATTTGTTTTGATCGGGTACAATGTTCAAAATGATGCAGATCTTTTTTTTTGCTTGATTGATCGCATGGCTTTAATACTATCGGGCCTTCCCCATCTTTCTCAGTATATGCAAGCAGAACAACATTATACAGACCCTCACCCAACTGTTTGGACTGTGGTGGACAATTTCTTTCCAGACTTACCTGGTTTCTCTCTTTGGCATCAAGCAATATTTCTATGGCTTCAGCCAGGATAGCAATCTCGAGACAATTGTAGTCACAGTCGTTTTCATTTATTGAAAAAGATTTATTGTTGGGACATTGTATTAGGTTCACATTGCCGCTTAAACCGACCAGTGCTGTCCTTAGCATCGATATTTCATTCGGTGATAAATTATTTTTTTGTACAAAGTCTTGCATGTCTTCCAAGGTCTCCCTGATTCCAGAAACATGATCTAGTAAGTCTTCAATGGGTATTGGACTGTCGGCATATTTATTCAGAGCCAGGATGATTTCTAAAACTTTTTTGTCTTTATTAATGCGAGCATTTGCTTGGTCGATAGCATTGTCCACCGCTTCACATTCCCGTGACCCTAGCGGAGTACTAGTATATTTATTGGGGATTTTTGGCTTCAGTTCTCCGAATTCATCCATTATTATACGGAGTTGCCCATTTAATTTCCCGGTTACATTTTTACGTTGCTCTGTCTTTATGGCTTCACCATGCAAATGCTGTGTCCACACAGTACCTTTTGCTGCTCCTTTAATCATTTGTTGCCTCATGCCTTCTGTCTTGAAATCAAGCATATTTACCGTTACAACTTTTTCAAAGAAAATTTTACACGAACTTCAAAATAGGAGAATAAAAAAGAAAAAATTTTAGGAAAGATTCTCGATGAGATTAGACCTAGGAAAGATAAGAAAGAAATAAAAGAAAAAGCGATAAGCACAAAGGCGAGGAAATTACGAAGACAGCGATTTCGTTTGCCAAAGTTTTTTCGATATTCCACTAAAAATATTTTCAAAGACCACCACTTTTGCCCACCGCGAAATTAGCCCTGCCATCCTTTCTTTCTTATTTCTTTTTCCTATCCGTCAAGTCCATCTTTATGAGGACTGCTTTTAGAAGTTATATCCAACACCAAAGGAAACGATATTGTTGCTGAAGTCATTGGAAAATACTCCTTTCCACGCGCCAACCAGGTCCCAATGTTCGTCTAATTTACTACGAAATCCAGCGATGATTAGAGCATAGTGCTTCGAAGTATATCGAAGCATAGAGCCCAACGAGACGTTGCCGTTGGAACATTTTCTGATAGGTTGAAATCCAAAACCTGCTTTGCAGAATAATCTGAATTTTGCTTTGTTATCTTTTTCTTCCTCTTGAAACTCTGCATCGGTATTTTTTGTAAATTCACACTCAAAGTTGACTCCGATTGCCATATCCAAGAAGTGAAATTTAGACTCTGGAATATTCACTTTTTCACCATCGCTATATGCGCCCTCATATCCTTTCTGTTCAATATGGTCATATTGTGCGAAAACCCAAGGACCAATCTGCCAATTGCCATTGCGATACATGTTTTTTATCAACTCAAAGCAAACGAATTGGTTATTTGAACATGTTTTGGCATTGAATTTACCATTATTCATCTTGGTGCGCGAGATCTTACCATCCGTATGTTCGATTCCAGCGAGCAAATTCATATTTGTTTTTAGGTTCTTTTCGGAGAAGGATTCGTATGCGGCTAACAGTGCTCCGGTGTACATATCCTGCTTTACTGACATGTCTTTCTCCGAAACCGATCCAAAGAATTTTGTGTTTCCCTTAAAATATCCAATTGCTGCTCCCAAACGCAAGTAACGTTCTTTATTTTCAGACTTGCACACACAGTCAAGCCCACCAACAATGCCGCCCAAGTTTCCATTATATCCGAGGCCATTAGTTTCATCCCTGTGCGTATGGCAACCGGTAACCATAACGAACGGATCGTTCCCATTACCTTTAACATCGGTCATACGATTCTCAATGACACTTCGAAAGATGGAGACAGAAGCAACATTGATATTTGCCAACTCAACTTCAATGCCAAGAGAACCAAAATTAGGGTTAGTGTCTCCCAGAGATGAACCGAGATTGCTCCCGTGTTCCCCGGAACCAGGAGTTTGCCCGTGTAGCCCAGACCCAGAATAGTCAGGTTCCTCAACCAAAGAACCATCAGATGCTCCAGACCAAGGATCGGACTCAGATGCCGCAGCCCCAGGAGTGTTAGGGTAAAGCACAATTCCTTTTGTCGGACCTTTATTTACGATAAGAATTTGATGATGAGACAAATCTTCGCCACCATCTCTTTCATTAAACATTGCCGTGCGAACACTTTCTCCACCATCACAGTCTTCTCCTTCATTATACCCATCTAGAGTAGGCGGTTCATTGAAACCAAATAGCGACCAACTATTAATAGATTCATCTGAATCCGTTGAGCGAATTATCCAAAATGCCGCCCCTTTAAACGCTTCAGCTTTATCGCTATTAGTATTATCATCTATTACTTTTATTTTGCCACCCAAAAATTTTATGCGCGGACTTCCTGCATGATCATCAACGGACACATAGCCTGTGGCTTGTCTAAAACAATCGAGGCTAGTGACTTTTGAAGCAGAGTCAACCGGACCATTGATTGTTGTCTCACGGAATTTACTGTTAACGTGGAGAATTAATTCTTCTCCACCAGCCAAGGTAAGCGATCCCAACGTCCCATTCCATGGATAGTCTGTGGCAACGATGGTAGTCGTATTTGTATTTTCATCCGTACCGCCGTATATTTTTCCTCCATCCGTATGAACGTATGCCACCTTGACATTACCAATGATCTCATTAAAATTCGCGGCTCGTCCTATGTGAAACTTTCCTCTTTCAATCTCAATTTTACTAATATTGCTCGCCGCATTGTATAAATTCAGTGCGCTATCGCCCCGCACGATGATGGTTTTCAAGTCCTCCACGGGGCCAAATGTATTCACCGCCCAACCACTATCCACCGTCAAACTGCTGTCGTCTGTGTTGCCTGAGCTCATTCCTTTGCTGATGGCACCGATGATGTTGACCACATTGATTTTTCCATTCGAGGCAACTGGAGAAAATTCGTGATTATCCAGCGCCTGCCCACCGACGTAGATTTTAAAATCATTTCCCAGGGCAAATGCACGGGCATAGCCTGCGTTGGAAGTTCCCTGGCTGTTGCCCAAAGTGATGGCAGCATTGTTGCTATTTGGTACCACAATATAAGCTAAATTCGCTCCCAAAATATTTACCGTGGAGTCGGAACTAAATGTATCATCCGCAAATATTCCAACGCGCCAGCCAAAAACACCATCTCCCACGTCCGTATTGTCGGCACCAAAGGTGTTCACTCTGACATTTTCCACTGGTGAAGAATGGGCCAGCGCGGCTATCGTTTGGCTGCCGTTCATGTTCACCGTAATATCATGGGCAATACTAGTGCCGCCAGGTACAGCGGAAGCACCCACTCCACTAACAGAAGCATGGCCTCCACCTTCCGAAACGCAGGAAAAAGCAGTCAATATGTTACCTTCCCCGAAAGTAAATTTTGCTCCTATGGTGCTACTATTATTACCAATGAAAGAACTAGATCCCAATATGGTAGCTGTCGTGGTTGTATAACCTCTTAGACTTAAGGAATGTGTGCCGTTTTCATTATTTAAGTATGTTGGACTAAATCTATGCGAAGAGGCGGCAAGAATATTATTTTTTCCAATGTTCAGCGTTACATTCCGTACTTCCGCAATACTAGCATTATTTCCATTATTCTCAAGGCTAGCTCCAAATACGGCAGCAGCACACCCGGAAGAAGATATGAGCAAGTTTTCGTCTCCCAATGTACAGGTTGAGTTTGCAATACTGGCTCCTCCTCCTGCATGTCCATTTTTGTAACTGCTTCCCAGCACAACGGATACATATTCAGAGTAAGATTTCAATTCATTGGCATTTCCAATTGTCCAATTCACACCGGATACGCTGGATCCATCGCCGTGGTTTGAGGCACCGCTGTTACAACTGCTACCCAATACGCTGGATGCGTATCCAGAATATGATGTGAGTTTGTTTTCATTTCCAATTGTCCATGATCCACCAGTTACTTCCGCGGAACCACCCTGATTGATGCTATTGCTTCCGCTGCCGAGTACGGTAGCACAGGAACTACCACGTGCCGTCATCGTATTGTCATTTCCAATATTTAGGTTTAGATTTGACACTTGACTCAAACTTCCATCATCAAGACCGGACCAATTGTTAGTGTTTAAACTACTTCCCAGCACGCTTGCAACGCCACCATAATAATGCTCACCAGAGTTTGATTTTGGTGTATTATAGCCACCGGCACGGGCTTCCAGATTATTATAATCGCCAATGTTCCAGATTACTCCATCTACTATCGAATTACATACATTTCCTCCATCCCCATTATAGCTATTATTGCAGCTGCTACCTATCACACTAGCTGTAGATGCGTAGAAGACTCCTGTGGTAACATCATTACCAGGCCCATCCGAAAATGCCTTCAATTGATTACCATTTCCAAGAGTCAGTTCCATATTACTTACATTGGAATTACTGTTTGCTGCGGAGGAATTTATGCTGCTACCTATCACATTGGAAGAAGAACCAGAGTAGGTGCCAGAATTAACAGAGCTTTCCGAATGTGCCGCCAATGCATTACCATCTCCAAGATTTAATTTCACGTTACTTACTGCCGATCCCGTACCATTACTTACGCTGCGGCCTATCACCGTTGAAGATCCTGGAGCACCTGGAGCTGCGGAGTCTGTGCCAAAATATGCCACGATTGTAGCTGGGGATCCTTCTGGAGTCTCCTCTTCTGTATCCTCCTCTTCTGAAGTCTCCTGAGGGGCACTTCCGAATTTTTTCACAAAGGAAAATGTCGTTTCACTGCCGGAGCCGGAGCCATTGGCGAGATCTATACCAGTGGCGCTTCCTGCGCTTGTTTGTGCATATATGTGCGCATAAGCATAGTCCGTATCAGTTAAATCAGTTAATGGAGTTAAAACACTGGGTGTATTTAAAAATTTTACTGCCACGGTTCTATTGGCATCAACCATTGCAGCCATTACACTTTCTCCCGTAGAAACAACACTTATGTCGCCACTTCCTTCAAAAGTGATATTTTCATCGCAACTGCTTCCCCATATTTGAGTTACTTCCTTATGGGCGTTTATGGTCGTATCACCGTACAAAGAAAATGTAAATGAACAGCAAAGCAAAGCTACAATGAAAAACCTTTTAAACATATCAACCTTTCCGGGGCCGTATGTAAAGTTTTTGTCAAAAATCGTCAATGCCAATGTTTGATTCTTATCAAAAACAATTTTCCTTGCCAAAAAATGAAATATCTCAAGCGGTGTCTCTGGAAACTATACCATTGAAATGGCTCATAACGCAGCACTTTATAAACGGCACAACAAAATAGAAAATATGTTCGCTAAACTGAAAAACTAGCGCCACATTGCCATGCGCCACGACCTCTGCGCCTATTCTTTCTTTTCTTCCATTTGCCTTGTCTTTTCCTTTATCTCTTACCTTTGTCAGCCTATGAATTCTGACCCTGGATATTGTCTCTACCTTTGAAGTCATGTTTCTCGCAAAGGCAACCAACCTTGCTTTCACCAACAGTTACAAAACTACGCCAATTTAGCATGGATATGGAGTACGGTATGGCATGGAAGAAACATTTTCTAATTG
>JAISRG010000077.1 GCA_031273725.1 Puniceicoccales bacterium | reverse complement strand
GCTGTTTGCCATGCATTGATGGTCTTCTTCGGCCATTTCATAAAGTTTGCTAAAAAAAACTTTCCAAATCACTGGGACATTGTTATAGCCTTCTCAAACTCGGAATGGCCGCCATATTACAGCGTCCTCGGCCAATCTACGGAAATTTCCTCTTCCATCTGATTTTGTGAGGGTAGAAGCTCCTTTGCGCCACCTGGCTTCCGATGATTCTAGCAATTCTTTCGAACCTGGCAACTCCTTCGAACCTTTGCCTTATTAGGGTTTCTCCACAAGTTACCTTCCTTATTTCCAATACTTCAGAAAATTTTCCATCGGATACCATTTTTCGCTTACTCATTTCTTTAGCGTTATTGTAGACGGTGTGGATTTTGCGGGATTATCGCGGGATTATGGTTTTTGATAATGCTGCTTTTCTGGTCCCCTATCACTAACCGGGCCAGTATTTATGCGCTTTGCACAGCTGGCGTCCCGTAGGGGAATCGAACCCCTGTTGCAGGAATGAAAATCCTGAGTCCTAACCGCTAGACGAACGGGACTAACGTTGCAAGGTAATATTTCATACCTTTGTTTTGGCAAGCTTTTTGTGAGTGAAAGTAAAAGATTTTTTGACAAAAATTGGGCGGAAAATATGGTTGTGGGATACGGTAAATTAATTACTTATGCCAGACATGTATGACTATCTATCTGACTGTTTAAAAAGGTATCCCCAGTTGGCGGCCTGCGAAGATGACATCAAATGTGCCTGTGATTTAATCGCAAATTCTTTCAGGAATGAATGTAAATTGCTAATTTGTGGCAATGGTGGCAGTGCTTCGGATTCAGGCCATATGGCCGGCGAATTACTGAAAAGTTTTCGTGTTCAACGAAAAGTTGATGAAAAGATTAAAAAAGTCATAGGAGATAATGTTGCCGATAATTTGCAGGGTGCTCTGCCGGCTATTTCTCTGCCGGACATGGTTGCGATCAACACTGCCTATGCTAACGATTGCAATCCGCAGTATTGTTTTGCACAATTAACCTATGGTCTTGGGAAGAATAAAGACACTCTTTTGTGTATTTCAACTTCAGGCAACGCAAAGAATGTTATTCTCGCAGCTATTGTAGCTAAAGCAAAAAATATGAACGTTATTGGATTGACAGGGGAAACGGGAGGTAACCTTGCGCAGCATTGTGATATTTGCATCAAGGCTCCCGAATCTGAAACCTTTAAGATTCAGGAACTACATTTGCCAATATATCACACGCTTTGTTTAATGTTAGAACAAATTTTCTTTGGATAATTTTGTTCGTTTTCTTCTATTTCGACGTGACGAAAATTATAGTGCAAATGGTAAGACTTCTTCATAGGGAAAAGATATGAGACAAGACAAAAGGAAAAAAATAGCAAAAGCACAGAGAATTCACAACATTGGGAATCCTTCCTAGGATCTTTTTACTCTTTTGCTCTCCCATTTTGCGATTCGCGTTATACCTATGTTTGACAAAGTTTTAAAGACCTCT
This sequence comes from Puniceicoccales bacterium, assembly GCA_031273725.1. Lineage (GTDB taxonomy): Bacteria > Verrucomicrobiota > Verrucomicrobiia > Opitutales > JAIRKQ01 > JAIRKQ01. Next base: position 27,335 of record JAISRG010000077.1, on the reverse strand, counting down.
TTTCCGATACCGGTGCTGTTTAAACCTCAAACACAGAGTACCAACGTGGACGCCAAAGAAATGTTGAAAAATGGGAAACAACCTCCATTCATTGTACTAGCGGAGCAACAGCTAGCCTCATATGGCCAGCATGGACGACGCTGGATCGGAAATATTGTCGGAAATCTATACCTGTCGTATGCTTTAAAAATAACTGACACATTGCGAAATCATCTGACAATTTTTGCGCAATATGTCGCCACTGAACTCTGCGAAATGTTATCAAATACATTTTCCATCGATGTAAAAATCAAGTGGCCGAACGACATGCTCGTTCAATCAAAGAAAATTGGAGGGTTGCTTTTGGAGGTTGTGCGAAATGACCACGACATCATTTCGGCTGTCCTTGGGATTGGAATTAATATGCTGGTTACTCCAAAGATAGATAATAGCCCATACCCAGTATCCTGTTTGCAGGAATCCGTTAATGTTAAATTAGATTTTGATGATGTGTCGATCAATTTGGTCCGTGCTCTCATTGGCATTATCGAGAGATTTGAAACAATTAATCCAAAAGATTTTTGCGAAAAATGGAGATCCTTTGATTGTATGTATGGTAAAAATATTACAGTAGAAATACAAAATTCTCAAATCAAAGGTACTGGTGGCGGAATAAATGAACTGGGCGAGTTAATTGTTTTACTATCTGATAGTAAACACGTGACAATTCCCCAGGGAAACGTAAAAATATCTACCGATGATAGAATTTAGTCATTGATGAAATGACATATCTTTTTTATTTATTGGCACCGGTTTGCTCAGGTGGTGAAATTGGTAGACACGCTGTCTTCAGGCGGCAGTATCGCAAGGTATAGGGGTTCGAATCCCCTCCTGAGCACCAAAATTTTCCACCCTAGCAAAGGAAAAAAAGTCTTTACAAAAGCGAAAGGAGGAGGGATTGGAGGGTTGGCAAAGAAGATATAGCTAGCATTTTTCAATGGATTGCGTCATACTTCCAATTTTCACGGTAGACTTTCCTCGGCTCTTAACCTTAACTATGGCATTATGTTAACCTAATTCATTGTAGTATCGGTTAAAAATTTTTGACTTACGAAAAATAAGTACCAGATTGGATTATGGTTATTAGAGTATGCCCCAGGTTATAAAATCCAACACTGTTCCCCAAAGCCTCAATGCGCAAAACGATGCCGTTGAGAGTTCCCTTAGGCCGTCCGATTTTATAGATTTCGTCGGCCAAGAAAAGACCGTCGAACGTTTGAAAATTATGACGGGGGCAGCGAAAAAACGCGGTGAAGCCCTGAGTCATATTTTGCTAAGTGGGCCTCCCGGGCTTGGGAAAACTACCCTCGCTATGATTTTGGGCCAGGAAATGGGAAGTAATATTCGTGTGACATCCGGTCCGGTAATTGAAAAAGCTGGAGATTTGGCCGGTTTATTGACGAGCCTGGAAGCATGCGATATTTTATTCATCGACGAAATACATCGGGTGCCTAAAACCGTTGAAGAATATTTGTATTCTGCGATGGAAGATTTCCGCATCGACATAATGATCGACCAGGGGCCAAATGCTCGGAGTGTCAGCCTAAACCTTCCGCCGTTTACGCTCGTCGGAGCTACGACGAGGACCGGCTTACTCAGTGCACCCCTAAGGAGTCGATTCACGCTGCAAACCCGTTTGGACTATTATCCCCACGAAATTTTGGCAAAAATCGTCACCCGCAGTGCGAAATTGTTATCCATTGAAATAAATCCCGACTGTGCAAATGAGATTGCAAGCAGGTCTCGGGGAACACCAAGGATAGCGAATAATTTATTGCGATTTGTCCGTGATTTTGTACAGCAAAAGGCTATTACAAACATAAGGAAAGATGTTGTAAAAGCTGCCCTTGAAATGCTGGAAATCGATGTCGATGGGCTCGATGAAATGGATAAAAAGATCCTTTTATGTATGGGACAAAACTATTCCGGTGGTCCCGTTGGGTTTGGTACCGTTGCAGTTGCAGTAGGCGAAGATCTGCAAACGGTGGAAGAGGTCCACGAACCATATTTAATAACGGAAGGTTATATCCAAAGGACTGCCCAGGGGAGAGTCCTAACAAGTAAAGGTTGGAAAAAGGTTGGGCTTGAGCAAACGGTCATTCAGGAACATTTTCAAATTTAGGCATGGCACTTTCCAATGAAAAAGTTTTAGAGTTGCTTGAAATGGAATTGCAAGCATTGAAAAGCGAGGGGTTTTACGATTTACCAATTTCAAGAAACAGCATATTTTCTCTAAAACATTTGCTGGTCGGTTTAGATAGGTCAGGTAATATTTTAACTCCCATGAAACAATCGTCCGCTAGCCGTGGGGAAGATTGTAAAAATCACACAGCGGAAGCAAAAACTTTACCCAAGGTCATCCTCCCCGAAGGCAGCAAACTCGAGCGTCGTGAGTGGTTGAAAAATAAAGTCGTAAATTGTGAAGAATGTAAAAAGCATGTGCGGCCGGGGAAAAAGATCGTTTTCGGTGTTGGAAATGTCGACGCGGATATTTTGTTTTGTGGAGAGGCTCCCGGGGCAGATGAAGAGACGGTGGGAGAACCATTTGTTGGGCGTGCTGGCCAATTGCTGACAAAGATAATTTTGGCCATGGGGCTATCCCGCAACGATGTATACATAGCAAACATCATGAATTGGCGCCCGGAAATGCCAACGACGGTTGGGAATCGGCCTCCGACACAGGAAGAAATGGAATTTTGCCTACCCTATTTGCTAGCACAAATTGAAATTGTTCAGCCAAAGGTAATCGTTGCTTTGGGGGCAACTGCAGTTAGCGGGTTACTGGGCCACGATCCGGCGCGTCGCATGCGTGATGTGCGTGGGAAATGGGCAGCCTTTGCGAATACGCCGCTCATGGTGACATTTCACCCGTCATATCTGTTGCGAAACAATACGAATGCTGCCAAACGTGTCGTGTGGGAAGACATGCTAGAAGTTATGAAAAAGTTGAACATGGCAATCAGTGAAAAGCAGCAAAACTACTTTTTATGAGACAATACCAGCGGACGCAAAATTGCTAATTTCCTTGCCTAATCGGTGCCATTGTGTTTTTTGTAAAACATGTGGTTTCAAATTGATGTTGGGCTCTCAAAAGTAGTATCGGAAGCGGCCCAGGCGTGTGACATTTCGACGGTCGATTTTTCACCGGATATTCGCCAGGCAGATCCACGATTTGGAGATTTTCAGGCAAATGGAGTGTTGCCATATGCGAAATTGCACCGTTTGAACCCAAGGCATGTGGCGGAACAAATCGTCGAAAAATTGCGATCCATGGAAGATTTTTCCAAAAAAATTGAAGTTGGCATTGCGGGACCAGGATTTATTAATTTTAAGCTATCCGGGAGTTTCCTTGCCGAATGGTTGAATTTGTACAAATCTGAAAATGACTACAAGGCAGCGATAGCACAGAATTGGTCTGGAAAACGAATAGTTATCGACTATTCATCTCCCAATACCGCCAAACAGATGCACGTTGGCCACTTGCGTTCCATGAACATTGGAGATTCGATTTATAGAATTTTGAAATTTTGTGGCGCCGATATTATTCGGGATAATCACATTGGTGACTGGGGAACGCAGTTTGGTATTTTGATAATGGTCATCAAAGAGAAAGGACTGCGCGCTTCCGACCTATCGCTGGAGGAGATCGAATCGTTATACCAGCAGGGAAGTACATTGGCTAAGGAGAATGAGAATTTTCTTGCCCTTGCTCGGAATGAACTGGTCAAGTTACAAAACGGTGATTCTGAAAATTTTGAAATCTGGGAAACAATCAATAAAATCTCCCAGTCCGCCTTCGATGAGATCTATGTAGAAATGGGAGTATCGTTTGATTATACCCTCGGTGAGTCATTCTATCGTGACCGGACCAATGAAATATACCAAGAATTGACGGAAAAACATATTGCCAGAGTAGACAACGGAGCACTGTGTGTTTTCCACGAAGAACATGAACAATTCAGCAAACAGCCATTCATCGTAAGAAAAGCTGATGGTGCCTCAAACTATGCTACAACGGACCTTGCCACCGTATTATATCGAACGGAAACATTGCACGCCAATGAGCTGATTTATGTCACGGATGGTAGACAACAGGACCACTTTCAACAATTATTCCTCACCGTAAAAAAATGGTACGCAGCTTTCGGCCGCAAGTGTCCCGAGATGCAACATGTTTGGTTCGGAACCATTTTAGGGGAAGATGGAAAAGCGATAAAAACGCGCTCAGGAACCCCAATAAAGCTCAAAGAATTATTGAATGAGGCCAAGGCACGGGCAAAAAAAATTGTTGATGAAAAGAGCAAAGAGCTGTCCAATTCGGAAAAACAGCATGTGGCAAATGTCCTTGGCATAGATTCCATAAAATACATCGATTTGTTGTCCAATCGTACGAATGATTACGTTTTTTCATGGGAAAAGATGTTATCCTTCGACGGCAATACGGCTGCATATTTATTATATGCCATTGCCAGGATAAAATCAATTTTGAGGAAGTGTGACGTCGACATGGCTAATGTCGCTGCCGATTGCTTGGAAACAGAGGCCGAAAGGAATCTCGTTCGTAGTTTGACATATTTTCCGATAATTCTATCGCAGGCGGCGAGGGAGTTGCGGCCACATTATCTCTGCACCTATTTGTTTGAACTAACAGGAGAATATTCTGCTTTTTACAGTACGGATCGTATTCTCGGCGAGCCGACAAATATTGCATCCCGCCGGCTAACGATCATCCTAGGAACTTTAAACATTCTGGAAACAGGCATGCATTTGCTAGGTCTAGAAACGCTGGAAAGAATGTAATTCGGCGTGATATTTCGATGGCGCATGGGAAAATCTTGACATGTTTACGGCAAACGGTGTTTTAATGGTGTCAAAAATTACGAAAGATATGCATGGATAGGTATAAAGACAAGGTGAACTTGCTAAAAAAAGTCGTGCGCAACCCGCTGATTCAGCTGGTTTTTGCCATGTTTCTATGCTCATTTTTCTATGCCAATTTGTCCGTCGACACCATAAGATTTTTTCTAACAATTAGCACATGTTTAAAGGAACTATTAACATTTATTCTACCATTTCTCCTGTTTAGTTTCATCGCAGTGGCCCTTTCCGCGATTCCAAGGGAAGGAATGCTATTCGTTTTGGTTTTGATGGCAACGGTATTTGTATCGAATTTTATCAACATACTTATCTCCGGCAGCGTGGGGTACATGATGTTATCTGGTACCGTAGCAAAGGAAATAAGCAATGACGCCATACAAATATTACCACTGTTTTCCATGCAATTGCCAGTCGTGGCGAAAACACTCCATGCCTTGATTTTTGGTATTATCGTAGGCTTCACGAACTCGCTTTATCCAAATAAGCATGTCAACATGATCATAAATCTCATACACGATGGTGTGATGAAATTTATGAAACGTTTCTTCGTGCCGCTGCTACCAATATTTGTTGCTGGATTTTTGTTGAAATTATTCGCAGAAGGCAAGATGACAGGATTTTTGAAAGAGAATTCAAAAATTTGCCTCGTTATGTGTATATTTCTATTCGCATACCTAACGCTGTGGCTTTTCATGGCAGCGTCATTTAAAAGGAAAAGAGCAGTTGAAATTTTCAAAAATACATTGCCGGCGATTGTTACTGCATTTAGTAGCATGTCCAGTGCGGCTGCCCTACCACTATCCCTGGAAGCAGCACACAAAAATACAAAGGATAAGGTATTGGCCGATGCTTTCATGCCATTGACTCTCAATTTTCACATGCTTGGGGATACCATAATAATTCCCATCCTAGCGATGACGATCATGTTAGCTTTCAACCACCCTCTTCCAAATGTATCAACTTTTCTCACATTCGGAGTTTTTTTCGTTTTGAACAAATTCGCAGGCGGAGGTGTTCCCAGTGGTACCATCATGGTAACCGTACCCATATTGCGCGACTACCTCGGTTTTGATGATTCGATGATCGCATTCGCCATAGCATTCTATGGGGTGATCGACCCCATAGCGACATCGGGCAATGTGACCGCAAATAATTTCTTCGTCGTCATATTTCAAAAATTTAGCAGTTTTACCAGGAAGAGATTCAGAACACACGGTAATTCCAATGTTTCATAGACAGGCCATAATTTTTTGATACGAAAAGGATGGAAGACATTTGTTAGGAAATTAGTTGCATTGGAGCAACAAAAAATAGGATTAAACAATTTCTTGCAAACTCGGTCATAAGGATTTAAATGATCGACCAGGATGAGAAGTGATGAATTTTGTATCTGTGACGCCAATGAAGCAACTGCCGATGTCGCGTATAGGGAAAGTGAAGTTGTAGCAATTTACCCAATTACGCCGTCATCACCGATGGCAGAATGTTGCGATGAATGGGCAGCCAAGGGAAAAACTAACCGCTGGGGAGTTATTCCATCGATCAATGAGATGCAATCCGAAGGAGGAGCTGCCGGGGCCATGCATGGGGCGTTGCAATGTGGAACCCTTACGACGACATTTACGGCGTCTCAGGGATTATTGCTAATGATTCCCAACATGTACAAAATCGCGGGAGAATTGACCGCATTTGTCATGCACGTAACCGCAAGGAGTTTGGCAACCCATGGATTATCAATTTTTGGGGACCATTCCGACGTCATGGCATGTCGACAAACGGGATTTGCCATGTTGGCTTCGAATTCGGTGCAAGAAGCGCATGACATGGCATGCATTGCCCATGCGGCTACGTTGGAAGCCCGTGTTCCGTTTATGCATTTTTTCGATGGTTTTAGGACTTCCCATGAAATTAATACCTTTCGCCGTGTCAGCGACGAAGTCTTGTCGCAGTTGGTCGATGAAAAGCTTATTTGGGAACACCGTGAGCGGTCGCTATCACCGGATAATCCATTTATTCGAGGAACATCGCAGAATCCCGACGTTTATTTTCAGGGGCGGGAAAGGTGCAATGAATTTTATGATAAAGCTGCCGACATCGTTGAAAAGTATATGGACCTGTTTGGCAAATTGACAGGGAGATATTACAAACCATTCGAATATTTGGGGTCCAAGGATGCTGACCGGATTGTCATTTCCATCGGGTCATCCTGCGAAACCCTGGCCGAAACCGTAGGGCATTTGGAAAAAAATGGAGAAAAGGTCGGAATGATCAAGGTCCACTTATACCGGCCATTTTCGGTAAAACACCTCATGGCCGTCCTCCCAAAATCCGCAAAACGGATAGCGATTTTAGACAGGACAAAGGAACCGGGTTCGGTGGGAGAACCGCTATTTTCAGACGTGGTATCCGCACTGGAAGAAGCCAGGTCAAATAAAATGATAGGATCCAATGAAATAACTGTCATTGGCGGACGCTATGGGCTAGGATCGAAGGAATTTTCTCCGGCGATGGCGAAAGCAGTTTTCGATGAATTGCGAAAGGAAAATCCCAAGAAACATTTTACCATAGGAATCGAGGATGACATTACACACACGTCGATAGCATATGATGCAAATTTCAAAATAGAGAATAAAGATCTGTTTGAAGCGGTATTTTTCGGGCTTGGGGCGGATGGAACCGTTGGGGCCAATAAAAATACCATCAAAATAATTGGAACGGAAACCGACAATTACGCCCAGGCATATTTTGTCTATGATTCCAAAAAATCAGGGGCCATGACGGTATCGCACCTGCGTTTTGGGCCAAATCCCATAGAAGCTCCCTATTTGATCGATAGGGCAAATTTTGTCGCGTGCCATCAATATTCCTTCCTGGACAAGTATGATATCCTCAAACATGCCAGGCCAGGAGCAATTTTATTGTTAAACACTCCCTATGGCAAAGAGGATTTGTGGCAACATCTGCCACGGGAAGTACAGAGTGAAATTAAGCGGTTGAAGCTTGAAGTTTACGCGATCGATGCCTACAATGTGGCAAGGAAAGCAGGAATGGGCGGCCGAACAAACACGATTATGCAGACATGTTTCTTTGCCATTTCGGGAATTTTACCACGAGAAGATGCCATTGAAAAGATAAAAAATGCCATTAAAAAAACCTATGGATCAAAGGGAGAGGCTGTGATACAGAAAAATTTCGCTGCCGTGGAAATGACACTGGAACATTTGTATCAGCTTGACACAACGGGCGAAATTAATGGCCATGAAAAACCCGTGACCGTTTCTCCAAGTGCCCCGGATTTTGTCAAAAATGTCATCGCAAAAATGATGGCAAACGATGGTGATGAATTGCCAGTGGGTGCTTTCCCTTCCGATGGAACATGGCCATCGGGGACAACCCGTTGGGAAAAACGTAACATTGCGCAGGAAGTGCCAATTTGGAATTCCGAACTGTGCATACAATGCAACAAATGCGTAACTGTCTGTCCCCACGCGGCCATTCGTTCAAAGTTTTACAATACCGATTTGCTGAAAAATGCTCCCACAGAATTTCGATCGACGGATTTCCGTTCCAGGGAGAATCCAAACTGCAAATTTTCCATACAGGCCGCCCCCGAAGATTGTACGGGGTGTGGATTGTGCATCGCGGTGTGCCCAGCACGGGACAAGTCCGATGGAACAAAAAAAGCACTCAACTTTGTTCCCCATGAAAATGTTGTCGCCGTGGAAAAACAAAACTATGATTTCTTCCTGTCGCTGCCGGATCCAGACCCGACAACCCTGGGGACAGATTTGAAATCTATCCAATTTAAGCGGCCATTGTTCGAATATTCCGGTGCTTGTGCCGGATGTGGGGAAACACCATATTTAAAACTACTGACACAAATGTTTGGGGATCGATTGTTGATTGCAAACGCGACGGGCTGTTCTTCAATCTACGGTGGAAATTTGCCGACCACTCCCTATTGCACGAATGCGGAAGGCAAGGGGCCGGCCTGGGGCAATTCGCTGTTTGAGGACAACGCGGAATTTGGGCTTGGAATGCGAATGGCAACGGACCAAAAACGAAATATTTGCCGAGAAATTTTAATATCGATGAAGTCGGAACTCGGCGAAAAGCTCATCGATGGATTGCTATCGGCTTCGCAAACCAGCGAGCTAGAAATTTCCCAACAGCGAGGACGTGTCCGGGAATTACGCAACATTTTGCACACGATCAAAGGTGCCAAATCTGAGGTTTTATCCCAGCTGGCAGATTTTTTAGTGGAAAAGTCAATTTGGATTATCGGTGGAGATGGTTGGGCATACGACATCGGCTACGGCGGCCTTGACCATGTCCTAGCCAGCGGCAAAAACGTCAATGTTTTAGTCCTGGATACGGAAGTATACTCCAATACTGGCGGGCAACAGTCGAAATCCACCCCGACCGGTGCAGTTGCCAAATTTGCAGCGGCAGGAAAATCAATGCCGAAGAAAAATCTTGGTCTTTTGGCGGTGACCTATGGAAATATTTACGTTGCCCAAGTATCTCTTGGAGCCAAGGATTCGCAAGTCGTTCAAGCTTTCCGTGAGGCGGAATCCTATGACGGTCCCGCTCTGATCATCGCCTATTCGCCGTGCATAGCTCACGGCTATAATCTTCGGGATGGACTTGAACAGCAGAAAAAAGCCGTTGCAAGTGGTTACTGGCCATTGTTTCGCTATGACCCGAGAAAACGGGGAAGTGAGCAATCTGCTTTCACATTGGACTCGAAGGAACCAGCCTTGCCGCTGATCGATTACATGGGCGCTGAAAATAGGTTCAAAACATTGATCGACAAGGATCCGGAGCGTGCCGAAGTTCTGCTCAAAAAAGAAGAAGCGAATGTTAAATCTCGCCATGCGTTTTACAAAATGCTAGCAGACCGCACGGATTGGTAGTCCTAGCCCAGTGTTATGCTGTACGGGAGAGTATAGGGTAATAGAAAAACTTCAATTTTACTGGGTGGAAACCTCTCCATCTGCGATTTTTTTGGCCATTAGGTATTGTTTTCTGTGTTTTTCGGTTATTTTGTTCTGCAGCTTCGCTATTTTTAAAATATCTTTGCTGGCGAAAACCGGAATGATATTCGAATAAATATTATCGCAGGTCAGATCTTCAAGATCCGACAGCATCTGGTAGGCTTTTTCAGCATCCCCTACCCTACCCTCTTTGCGAGCTAGAATTATCGACTGCATTGCGTTTGACAGCTCATGGTGGGCATCGATAAATGCTAGTTTTACAATGGGGCCCATTATATTCGATAGTCTACTGGTCCATTCTTCGTGGGCTATAAACAGAGCGGCAAATTTATACGGATTTATATCTGGAGAACACCTGTATTGATTGTACTGTGTATCGTAAATTGTTTTCAATATGGGTGTGCGGCGCATGGTAGCCTTCTCCGGGCCGCCCGGCGTATGTAAATTGAAGTCCAGTAATTTTTGCCCATCCAAGGATAAAGTAAATTGGACAAATTCCTTTGCCAGTGCTGGATGTTCCGCCCCTCTGAAAATCCCAATTGGGTCCGGCGAAGGAGCTCCACCCGCATAGGGCATGGTAAATTTAAATCGATTGCTCCCGCTACGTTCTTCCAAATGTTTTGCCTCCGTAAATCCGTAAAAATCAACGGTTATGCCGATCAGACAATTTCCAGCCGACACATCTACAACTGGCCTGGTCGTAGATTCGGTAAAATATCTCCCATTCGCAACGATTTTCTGAATCAGTCGCAATCCATTGATCCAGCCTTCTCCTATGGCTTTCTCTTCATCTTCCTTCGATAACTTGTCAACATTGAGCCTGTGTTTCAAATCATCGTAGCAAATCTGAATTTGTTGTTGGATCAGCATCATGAGTGCTTTTTGGGTCGAACTACTTCTGGTCGGATCTACGATCGCTACTTTTTTGAAAAACTCGTGGCGGCCGATATCCATCCAGGTCTTTGGGAAAAATGAAATGCCTTCTGCTTCAATGGCCTCAGCATTATAAATTATCCCAAACCCCGAAAGAGATCCTCCAAACCACCTACCCCGTGCATCCCATAACCTATTACCGGACAAAAATTCTGGTATCGTGTCCTCGGAAAACATTTCCGGATGTTCGACTAATAGGTCGGATGGGACAAAGTTGCCTTTTGAGGCCTGAGACTCAAATTCATAAATACCGCCACCAAATAAAACATCAATTCCACAGCCCACATTTGACTTAAAAAATTCATCCGTAATTTCCGCCTCCAGGGAGTGTTCCGACGATTGTAATTTTTTTTCGGACCTGGATGCAAATGCTGCAATTACGCTACTATCCCATTCGCGATGTAATTTATTTACCCAGTGCAAACGAAAATTATTCGCGTACATGGTTTCAATATACCTGGCGGCATCGCGGCCTCCCCCCTGATACCTCCAATCTATGTTAACTTCTTTCCCTGTCTTTGCCCTATACCATTTTTTAAACCCAATGGTATACTCCCTTCTCAAATTTTCATTGTGTGGGGTCATAACGATCAAAGTCTCGGCATTACTGATTGGAACAATGGTATTCGTTTTCTCCCTAAAAATAAACGGCAGGCCGACCACCAGCGTCACCAGAAATAGGATTACTATCTTTTTAAAATCAAACATTTTTCATCAATCAACTCCCAGAATTACAACGTCTTCGTGGGAAACATTGGCATACATGCTTTTATTCTGCACATTGGTAAAATGGCTTGGGTTGAGCTCCGAAATACGCAACACAACACCTTCCCTCTCAAATTTGAAATGGGCAACTTCCCCAAAGTATGTCACGTTCCCTATTACACCTTTTATATTATTTTCCGGACTAGGGAAATCGCTCAGTCGAAGGCATTCCGGCCTTATGGAAATATAAACTTTTTTCCCCGGCCTGGGATCATTGATTCCTGAGCTCAAAATCCCTCGAAAATTCCCTATTTTTGTCCTTATAATCGCTTCCCCGGAACCAACCTGAACGATCACCCCCTGGATTATGTTTGTTTCACCCACGAATTCCGCCGTAAAACGGGAGGAAGGGAATTTGTATAATTGTATGGGTGTTCCGATTTGGTCAATTTTTCCCTTTGAAAATACTGCTATTCTATCCGCTATCGACAGTGCTTCCTTCTGGTCATGGGTGACATAAATGGTGGTCAATTGATGTTCCTTGCAGATATTTCTTATTTCACTGCGCATGTCATTTCTCAACTGAGCATCAAGGTTTGAAAGTGGCTCATCGAGCAGCAAACACTTGGGATGTACAACCAGTGCCCTTGCGAGTGCTACCCGCTGCTGCTGCCCTCCAGAAAGCTCATTCGGTTTTCTTGATACATATTGGATAAGCTGCACCTTTTCCAAAATGTCATGCACCAAATCCTTGATTTTTGCTTTCGGAGTTTTGTTGTTTTCCAATCCAAATGCGACATTTTGAAACACTGTCATGTGGGGCCATAGGGCATAATTCTGAAACACCATACCCACCCTTCGCCTATGCGGAGGTAGATTCGTGACATCATTCCTCCCAAAGCTCATTTGTCCTTTATCTGGCGTATAAAATCCGGCAATCGATCGCAACAAAGTTGTTTTCCCACATCCACTCGGACCAAGCAAGAAAAATAATTCCCCGCTGGCTACATATAAATTTATATTATCAAGCGCTATCGTTGAACCAAAAGACTTGGTAAGGTTTTGAATCCTTATATCGGTCATTAATGGTAATCCTTGTTGCAATTATTCTCCACAATGTCAAAAATTTTTTTGACGTCGCCATAATTTTCGATCAAAAAACGCTTGCTCCGATATCACCAGATTTAAAGCATAGCATAGCATAGGCTGTACACTAGGTTAACATGGTCCTATAAGAGCGTGGAAAGGCTAATCGGAAGTATGGACGCCAAAGATCTTGGGCTAAGCCTAGTAGTATTCCTCTTCGTAGTAAAATGAAACATTTGAGAAAAATTTCTACCGAGGCATGGCAATTTTCCCAAGGGGCTGAATCGTTATTTCTTCCGTTAATTCCTGGTGTGATAGGACTGGTAGCTCGTAGAGTTCAAGCTCTATCAGCTTGCGGACATAGCGGCGAATGTCCATCGATGTGAGAAGTACTGGACGATTCGTTTCGTTGGTAAAATCCCCAACCTCTTCCTTGATTGCATGGACAAGCTTTTTGGCCATCTCGGGATCAAGGGCAAGGTAACTTCCTGCGGATGTCTGGCGGATGGCTTTTCTGACGACATCTTCAACGGCAGGGTCAAGCAGGTAAACCGCCAAAATATTTTGTCCACCGGAGTATTTGTAGCTGATGTAGCGCTTCAGAGTCGTACGAACATAGTCAGTCAATAGGATAGGCTCTTTTTCCTTCTGCCCCCACTCAATCAAACACTGCATGATCAATCGCAAGTTTCTGATGGAAATTTCTTCCTGTATCAAACGCTGTAACACTTCGGAAATTTTTTGCACAGGCAATACCCTCTGAACTTCCCTAACAAGTTCGGGGAATAATTTTTCCATATTTTCCAACAAAAACCGTGTCTCCTGAAGGCCTAGGAATTCCGATGCATATTTTTTGAGGATAAACGATAGGTGATAGGTAAATATTTGGGGGGTTTTCATGTATTGAATGTTGGCCCGCTCAAGCTGAGGTACCAGTGTGCTTTCCACCCACAAAGACGGCATATTCGGCAAAAAGGGTTTCTCTTCTTTGAATTGAATGTTTAAAATTCCCAGACTTTCCTTTGTTTCCCGCACCAGGACATGGCCAGCTAGTATCTTTCCCTGGGATACTGGTACTTCCTGGAGAAGAATCTGGTACATGCCATCGCTCAAGTTTTCATTGAACCGCAGGTGGATGCCCGGAAACGGTACTCCAAGGTCATAGTATAAAGCCTGGCGGACCTGGATAAGCTGGTCATTTAAAAGGTCTGGCTCAACGGACTGTTCGATGACAGTCGCCACGTCCAGCAGCAATGGTACCGTGACGGAAAACTCGCCGTCGTCCTGTTTCGCCTGCGATGCTTTCGGGGTGGCATCGGATGGCAATCCTGCTCCCGCCCGTGAAATCGTAGGGGTCGCTGCCCGCGCAGGCTTGGACATTTTTTTCCCTCCCAAGAATAACGCTACTCCTAAAATTACAAATGGAACTTTTGGGAATCCCGGAATTAACATCATCAAAACAACCATTACACCGGCAATGAGCAATGCTTTTGGCTGGGCGAATACCTGTTTGCCGATATCCTGACCCAGGGCCCCGGATGCGTCGGAGGCAACACGGGTAACAATAACACCGGATGTCATCGCAATCAGAAGGGCAGGAATCTGGGAAACCAAGCCGTCACCGATGGTCAAAATGGAGTAAGTTTTTAATGCTTTGCTCGCATCCATCCCTTTCTGGGTTATACCAATGATAAGCCCTGCAACTATATTGATAGTGGTTATGATCAAACCGGCAATGGCATCTCCCTTTACAAATTTCATCGCTCCATCCAGAGCTCCATACAGTTGGTTTTCGCGGCCGAGTTCATCACGTTTAAACTTTGCCGTGTCGTTATCGATGGCACCAGCTCGCAGGTCAGCGTCAATACTCATCTGTTTACCCGGCATGGCGTCGAGGGTAAACCTGGCAGCAACCTCGGAGACACGCTCGGCACCCTTGGTGATGACGACAAACTGCACAATCAGCAGGATTAAAAATATAACCGCACCGACGACGAAATTTCCAGCAACGACGAAATTTCCAAATGTATGGATGATATCTCCCGCATCGGCGTGTATCAAAATTTGCCTGGTGGTAGTAATGTTAAGAGCCAACCTGAATAGGGTAGTAAACAGCAGTATGCTCGGAAAGGTAGAAAGTTCCAACGTTCGCGGGATATACATTGACAGCATGAGCAACAGCACGGATATGGTAAGGTTAACCGCAAGTAATATGTCGAGTAACCACGTCGGGATTGGTATGATCATCAATACTATGATCATCATGACCAAAAAGGCCAAAATAACGTCATTGAACCTCGATAATTTCAATACTCCACCTTTTGCGCTCACAATAAATACTCCTCTACTTCTTTACCAACATTGGCTTCTTGTTCTCGAATTTCCTTTTCCTCCAACCCAAGATAGAAAATAAGATTGTCCCGTGCTTCACTATCCCGACCGATGCTCCATGTCACATGACTTTTTAACAAAAAAAATAACTTTTGATGCTGGGATACCATTTCAACTCCATCAAGCTTTTCTAAATATTGTACCGCTTCAAGGGGGCGACTGGTAAAATACAGGGAAAAACTTAGACCAAGTAATACCTCCACATCTTCTGGAAAAAATTCATACAGACCCCTATGCAATATCAGAGCCTCATCATATTTGCCATAGCGAATATACAAATACGCCAATATCAAAAGAAATTCTTTCTGACTCTTGTCCACACGATTTAGTGAGTGAATGTTAACATACCAAAATGAAAAATCAACACATTTTAGGCACAGAAATCATCCCATTAATAACATATGCCGATATTGGTCGAGTAGTTCACACTTTTCTTCCTCATTTTTTAACAAGCCTATGAGATCTTCGAAGAGCTCCTTATAGGGATAATTTTCGCCCTCTTTTTCTACAACATCGGCAAAAACTTCACACACCTGGTTGATTTTTAATCTAAACCGCTGGGGCGTGAGTATGCTTCTGTCCGTTACCGATGGTCGTAGCAGTTGTACCATGGATTTGTTTAGGGTTTTAAACTCCAAAACTTTTTTCAGCTTTTCTTCTATTTTACCCTCACATGGATCAATGGATGCATTGCCTGGTAAATGCATTCGCTGTCCTCCCACCGATAATTTCGATATATTTACAATACCGAAGTCCATCGCATACTTTTCGGCATCCTTGGTCGGCTTTTTATTTTTTTCTTCGGAATCCATTTTCTAACTTTCCTATGTAGATAGAGATCCTGCGAGTCTATCTTGTAAATCTTTTAACTTGTGAATAACTTTTTGCAAAACATTTAAATCAAATGTCATCAATGGACATTTAATCGCAAACCCAAGGGCCTGATCCCTATGCAAAACAGGATTTACCAAAAATTCTGCATTTGGCTCATAGTCACACAAAGACAAGGCTCGCTTGTATATGTTGCCATCCACACGATCATATATTCGCAAAAGATATATGATTACACAATTTCCTGATTCGTCACGATATTTTTCATCGATGAACAAATCTCCAACCTTATGTATTGTCATGTGGACAACTCCGTTCTCGTTGGTTTCAAGGGTTTTAAAACCGGACAGAGCTCCAAATTCCTGTAGTACTTCACTAAGTTGCATAATTTTAATCGTTTACACCTTTTACTATTTCTTCTTCTGTAATCTCCTCCTGGACTATCAATTCGTCCAGTTCGCGTTGCATGGCAGTGATTATCTGTAGCCTATTATCGGGGTCCTCAAAGAACTTTATCGGTAATCGCCGCACCATTTCAATGAATTGTGTTATGGCAAATATTGCCATTTGTGGATTTTCCATGTCGATCCCAAATCCCCGCAAAAATTCTTGTATCTGCATTTTCCCTGCAAATGCTTGCACTGACAGTTTAGCAGCTTCCTCTGTGAGATGAATATGCCGATCCTTATTAAATTCAACCACCGAACATTCCGGAAAATGTTTTACCAACAAGGTCCGATATGATTTTATATATTCGAATAGCTGACCAGCCACCTCAACTCGAAATAGTCCATCCCGTATCGCCACAAGCATGTCCCTATCCCGCGACGGATTGGCAGATTCCATGTCCCTACCAAGTAATTCGAGTAACATATGGACCGTCGTATTGAAATCTTTGACATTGATTCCTTCATCCTTTGTTTTTTTTGATTGTGAACTTTTTCTTTCCATCGATCGCAATATCCCTGTCCTGATCCAGTAAATTGTTAGTATGGTGATGAACTTCTGGCCGTATTATCGTAACATATGGCAATAATCACCGAAAAGACCTCCAAAAAGTTTTCACTGCACAAAATGTTATCCCTGTAAATACTTGCCACGTCAACGGCCGACAATTGTCTGCCACCTATGGTTAGTGCACCATTGAGCAAATCCGCAGCCTTGGGGATGATATTGTATCCATCTTTGATTTCTTGCCCATGAATACTTTTTAAATTTTGTAGAGCTTCTCCTATGGACTGTTTAGAAAATTCTGAAAAATTAATTTGTTCACGCAGCGAATGTATCTTCCTTGAAAATTCTTCTATTCGTGCCTGGGACTTTGCATCCGGCTGTCCTTCCAACCTTCTAATCATTTTTTCACACTGTAGAATCTCTTCTTCGTTGGATGCGGACTCAAACTCTTCTAGTTTGAGCAGATATTCCAGGGCATTATCTTGCTCCGTAACTTCATCAAAATCCATTGGTAGATTTCTTAGTATATAGGCGGAAAAAGGTTCTCCTTCATAGGTGAGTTGCCCACCACTTTCACCTTGTCCAAATTGCGGATTTTGCAACATGACCTGTTGCTTTAGACGATTAAATTTGCGCTCATACTCTTCGTATGCCTTTGGATCACGATTTTTGTCCAATCTATTGATACGAAAAGTTAAAATCTTCTTCTTTTCCGTAGCTTTCTTCTTATCTTTTATATCCCGCTTGGTAAGTTTATCCCGAACAAGTCTTACATCCGTTGGACAGTCGTCCATCTCATAGGCAAGTTCGATCGCTGACTTTGATTCTGGGTGTAAATCTGCTCTTTGGCCCTCATAAACGCCTTTTTCTAAAAATGCAGCTTCTGCTTCGTATGAACCAAAAACCGATAAATTAATATTAGATGTCGACATATTTTTTACCTTCATATCATAGCTAAATAAAAAGATGATTTTGTCAATTGTGTAAAATATAGTACACTCACCCAGTGTTTATCGTCCACGAAAAAAGTAAGGCCCTTCACAGGGTCAATCCCGCCAGGAAGGCGGAAAGAAAAGGAAAGACGATGAAAGAAATCAGCAAAGCATTTTTTCCATTTTTTTGTATATTGTTTTGTTTCCCCCCCCTCGATGGGCAAGCTTATCTTAATCGATTGTAACAACACAATTTCCGGTAAACTTTAGAGGATCAAGCAATATTGGTGTTAAGTGCTGACAAAATGTACAAGTTTTCTGTTGCAAAGATATGGTCTGAGATCTATCTTTCTCGATTCATGTGTTGGTGTTGGTACATTGTTACTGTTGTTGTGACTTACCTCGTTGGTTCAATCTCATTCGGGGCATTTCTAGCACGCATTAACAAGGTGGATGTTTTTTCAATCGGCAGTGGTAGTCCCGGGGCGACCAATATAAAACGTACCCTTGGAAACCGCGCTGGAAATTTGGTTTTTGCATTGGACTTCCTCAAGGGATATATCCCCACCGTGGTAATTGCGAAAAATTTTCCCGGAGAAGGCCATTTAAATATCCGGTTGGCTGCACTCGGATTAATCGGGGTGCTATTGGGACATAGTTTTTCGCTTTTTCACGGATTTCGTGGTGGTAAGGGGGTAGCTTCTGCCATGGGAGGATTTTTGGCTATTATGCCAAATACACTGGTTGTGGGCATATTTTTTTGGCTGGTAATTTTTCATGCGACGAGGATTGTTTCCATGGCATCCCTTTGTTTTATCGCTAGTACGATACTAACATCATATCTGTTTTCATACCCCAAAGACTGTGTCATATGTTCAGTTATCATTAGTATGATCGTTTTTTGGCGGCATAGGGAAAATATTATCAGATTGATAAATGGTACGGAATATAAATTCACAAAAAAGTCCTAATGGCAAGAATCGTTCAAAAATATGGTGGTACCTCCGTAAAAGATATTGACTGTATCCGCTCGGTGGCGAATAGGATCAAAGAATCTTATATCCAGGGCAATGAAATAATCGTGGTAGTCTCCGCCCGTGCCGGTATCACCGATAGGCTAATTTCGGATGCAAAAAAGTTATCTGCTACCCCGAATAGTAGGGAGCTTGATGTTTTGCTTTGCGTCGGAGAGCAGGAAACAGTCGCGCTTTTATCAATCGCCCTTGATGCTATTGGGATTCAAGCAACTTCCAGGTTGGCTTTTCAAATTGGCTTACAAACTTGCTCGTCCCATGGTAATGCCAGAATAAAAAATATCCAAGGGGCAAATATTGAAAAATTATTGGCGGAAAAAAATGTCGTAATCGTTGCCGGATTCCAGGGGATCTCCGAAAATGGCGATTTGACAACCCTAGGGCGTGGTGGATCGGATTTGACGGCATTAGCATTGGCTCATAGGTTTCAGGCGGACAGATGCGAGATATTTACCGATGTAAATGGTGTCTACACCGGCGACCCAAAGATAATCCAAAATGCCAAATTGATAGAAAAAATAGACTTCGAATCCCTACTGAGGCTATCTTTTTTCGACAACAAAATTATGCAAGATCGGTCCATTGCATTTGCTCAAAAACATAGTATCCCATTCACAATTTCCAATACTTTCGGAAACTCCACGGGCACAAGTGTTGGGGAACAAATAAGACCATACGAATCTTGTGTCGTAGGAATAACGAGCAAAGCGAACCTTTGTCTGGTTTCGTGCCAATCTAATGAGGACATCGTTGGAGAAATTTTATCATTTTTTGAAGACCGTGGTACGGCAATAGGTTTCGTAAAACATAGGCGTTTCGACGGCGACACATTTTTCGATGAAATTTCGTTGGATACGTCTGATTTTGCAAGCCTCAGCGATGATTTTTATGAAAATTTTCAACCATACTTCTTAAATCTGCATAGGGTAGAAAATTTATCTCGAATTGACATAATTGGGACGAATATGCAGTCTCACAACAAAATATTCCAAATTTTTGACATTATTCTACCACAGGATATTCTTCGTTCCGAATATGGCAAACACGGACTATCGTTTCTAATCAAGTCTGACAACTATAAAAGTTTACTGAACAAAGTTCACGATTTGATAAATTAACGCGAATCTCAAAATGAGAGAACAAAAAAATGAAAAAATTTTCCGAAATATTTTTGGAAAACGTTTTTCGGCAATATTTTGGCAATAGATTTCCCCTGGTACTTCTTTTGGTTTTTGCCTATCGCCAGCAAGGCATGTGTTTGCGCTGCTTAGATCACCGGCGGCCCGATTATGGATCCCGTCGGGGCGACTGGATTTGAACCAGCGACATCTACGTCCCGAACGTAGCGCTCTACCAATCTGAGCTACGCCCCGCATGAATTAAACAACAACCATTTGCATCAGATGAAAAATTTCAATCCTTGCAAGCCGAATATTTGAATGGAAAAATTTGTAGATATTGCACTTTTTAAGTGTTATCTGTCCTTAACTCCAGCATAGACAATGTATATGGTGCTCGTGATTATTATCAGCGAACCACATATGGTATTCCTGCTTGGGACCTCATTGAATAGGAAAAACCCGACTCCTATGGCTAAAATTAGTTCCACATACCTGAAAGGCGCCACCATTGACACGTTAACTTTTTCGAACGCTTTCAAAATACAGTACAATAGCAAATTGGCACCACCACCCAGTATCACGAACAGCGCGATGTCTCGCAGAGATGGTAATACCCATGTATGCAATGCAAATGGTAGGGAAAAAATAAATGTCAGGGTTGCCGTGTAAAATACCATCTGAAAAACCCCTTCGTCGCTAACAAATCTTTTATTGATGATGTCAAGGGCAGCGAATAACATTGATGACAATAGCAACATCATGGCCGCAATGGTTGCAAATTCCTTATTGGCTGGCTCAAAGATACAGTAGACCCCTGCGAATCCGACAATCGTGGCAATGATATTATCGGGACTAATTTTTTCTTTCAAAAATATGCGTGCAAAGATCAACGTAAACAGCGGGATAACAAAATTTAGGGACATTACCGTGGCGATCGGTAATTTGTGTAAGCCGTGGCAGTATAATGATATTGCAAGCAACAGGAAAATTGCACGGATTATGTGCAACTTTGGCATGCGCATGAACATATCCTTGATGTTTTTTCTACCGATCCCAAATAGGGCTAAAAATAATGTGGCAAAACCATACCGCAAACAAACAATTTGTTCAAGGGAATAGCCGGTGCCTAAAAATTTCATTATGGTATCATTGGCAACTCCAATGGCCATGCTCAGCAGAAACCAGGTAATCCCGCAAAGGAAATTTGCTCCTTTTTTGTTTATATGCATTGCCGGTGAAAATTACGATGTATATAGTGTACTAGATAGAGATAGTCCCATAATTAAGATTGAGAGCGATAGAAAGTCTGTCATAAAAATTGGCAACATGGCGCCAGAGATAGGAAAGTTTATTTTTAAGTCAAGCCCAGTAGTGCTCGATTGGGTTGAGGTCCGGCGAATAGGGCGGTAAGTAGAGCAGTTGACAGCCGACATTTTCGATAATCTTGCGAATACGAGGGGATTTATGAAACGAAGCGTTATCCATGATGACAACTTGCCCGGGACGCAATTCTGGGCATAAAATTTTTTCCAACCAAATGCAAAAATTGTCGGTATTCGTGTAATCATCGAAGTAAAACGGGGGATTTTTCTCCTACAGATCCCTGCGATAACTGTCGTCAGCCTATGGCGGGCAGCTCCGCTTCTTTCTCCGATGACTCTAACTCCTTTTTCCGACCAGGCATATTTTTTGATATCTTGATGGTTTATGCCGGATTCATCTACGAAAACAAGATCTTTTACTTGCTCTTGGTCAAGGAATTTCGTGAATGCTTTCCGCTTTTCTTCGTTACGCTCCTTGTATAATATGATTTTTTTTTATAGCTAATCCCAAGCTGCCTTATTCTGTAAAGAACAGAAGCATCACTTGCTCCAAATGCCGCTCCTATCTCTTTCAATGTCTTATCCGGATTGTTCTTGATGTACTCCCTCAACTCCTCAGGGTACAATTTTTTCGGCTTTTGAATCCTGTTCTCCGTCGCTGCCAATCTCCCTTCTCGCAGCCTTCTCTCCCACCGGTATATTGTTCTCCTATGCAAGTTGAAAATTTTCACCGCTTCTACTCTCTTTTTTCCGGAGTTCACGTATGCCATCACCTTTTCCCTCAAATCTAATGAATATGCCTTGGCCATAATTTCCTCCTTTTCCTCTTATTTTTATCTTTTCTTTGGGAAAGTGTCAATGCTTTTCAAGCACACTATACAACTCAGATTAAACCATATTTGGATTGTCAAAATTTCGCTCACACAGTCCACATTCTCATCCCTTGCAAACGCTTTCTCTTATCTTTTTTTCTGCAATCTTTTTTCTGCAAAGATCATTTTTTTGCAGAGAATTTTCTGTCTTAGGGCTTGATTTTTTCATAAATTCCACCTAAGATTTTTTTGTTTTTTCTATCTCATTTTGAGTTTCGCATATGCTCTCTATCTTTTCTTTATGAAGAGGCCTTACTATTTTTGTGCGCCACAGGTGCACGAAGCACGTCTTCGTGGTTCTTTAGGGACATGAAAATTGTCTTACAATAGTATGCTCAATAGGTTTGAACCGTATAGAACATAGGAGATGCTTCCTATTACTAATATCGGCGCAAATGGAATTTCCCTGGGTATCGTAAAATTTTTAGCTTTTGTCAGCTTCCACACTAGCAAGAGTGGCGCTGCAATGGAAGTTGATATCAGGCAGCCTCCAAATATTGCAAATAAACATCCTTTCCATCCGATAAATGCACCTATTGTCCCCAATAATTTTATGTCACCGCCACCAATAGCTTCTTTTTTGAAAACCATTTCTCCAATTACCGCTATCCAAAATATCAATCCGCTCCCAAAACATGCACCACTTAGGCTTTTGATCAGAGAAAATATTCCCGATTGTTCACTGTGCCATCCGGGGAAAAACATAGAAACGATAAAACCAACAAACATTCCACCAATAGACATTGCATCATAAATCTCCATGGTATCTATGTCGATGAATGCAATGGCTAGAAGCAAGGAACAAAACCCGCAACCTATGATTAAATTTGACAATGAATCGGAAGCAATAAACACAATTACAAATAAAGTGGCGGTCAAAAGCTCAACGATAAAATATCTCGCTGGAATATTATGTCCGCAACAGCGAGCTTTACCTCTCAAAAGTAACCATGACAATAGGGGAATGTTCAACCACCAGGGAATTGGAGCTCCACATTTGCACCGTGAGCGAGGGAATAGGACAGACTTTCCGGAAGGAATTCTATATATGCAGACATTTAAAAAGCTACCAATGCATGCACCTATGATAAAAATAAAAATCGAAAGCATATCACTCACTCAGCATTTTATTGGCGATATCTAATATTTCAATGATAGATTTGTCAGCCATCTTAATTATCGGATTTTTTTTCATGTAAGAACGTTTTAACTTGTCCATAACAGCATCATTTGCTTCGCTCAACATGATAAATATTCCTCGCTTTTTGAAGGATGAAATAATCAGGTGCAAATTTTCTAGTCCCGTCGCATCGATGAATGGAACATCGAACATTCGTAGAATTATTACCCTGTCATCTTTTCCAACGGATGAAAAAGCACAGGAAAATTTATCGATCATCCCGAAAAATATTGGGCCAGATACGGAATATATCGCTATTCCGGTTGGAACTTGTGAAAAGTCATAGTCAAGATATTTTCTCTTATTTACCCGATCAATATGGCTACTGCCCGCCATCCTATTCATTAGCAACAGCGCAGATAACATAACGCCAACATTAACTGCCACTACGATGCCACAAAACAAAGTCAGTCCAAACGTAAGAATGAGGACAACCGCATCACTCTTGGGCGCATACACAAGCAAATTGTATACATGTTTGTGGTTGACCATTCGGAAAGCTACTACAAACAATATTGCTGCCAGAGAAGACAAGGGGACGAATTTTGCCAATGGAGACAGCAGGCATAGGATGAGGCATAAAACAAAGGCACTCACCAACCCTGCGATTGGACAATTGCCCCCCATTTTGATACTTGCTATGGTACGGGCAATGGAACCCGTCGTTGCAATACCTCCAAACATTGGACTTATCATGTTGGCTATTCCGTGTCCGATCAATTCCTGGTTGGATGAATGCTTGGTCCCAGCTAAACTATCTGCGATGACGGCACATAGGAGTGATTCTATCGCCCCCAACATGGCAATGGCAAATGCCGGAGCTAGCAACTTTTGTATTAGATCAAATGATAATGCTGGAGTAGGGGTATGGTATGGCAGCTTATTTGAAAGTCCACCAAAGACCGAACCTATTGTTGCAACACTTTCGAAACGAAATATTGCTTGCATTGCCATGCCAAATATCAAAGTGAGGAGAGGTGCCGGAATTTTTCGCAAAAAAGTCTTTGGGGCTATTACCATGACCAATAGTGACGCAATTGCCAAACATGTAGTTGGTGTATTTTGCGAGCTAAATGCTTGTCCTAAAATTTTCAATTTGTCACATATGTTGGCTGGCAAATGTCCACATTTCAGCCCAAAGAAATTTGGAACCTGACCAATTAACATATTTACCCCGATCCCGGCCGTAAATCCTGCGATGACCTGTTCCGGTATGAATTTTATCATTTGCCCACATTTGAATACGCCCAGTAAAAGTATCATAATGCCAGCCATTATGGTAGCAATCTGCAGGCCTTCCGGGCCATACCTCGACGATACCCCCAATAATACTCCAACAAACGCACTCGTCGGCCCCGTAATTTGTACCCTACTCCCACCGAATAGCGACACGACTGTTACGGCCACTATTGAAGTATAAATTCCTGCCTCCGGTTTCGCACCAGAAGCTATGGCAAATGCCATCGACAGGGGCAATGTTATAATAGCGACAACTATTCCGGCAATGACATTCCTCAGAATGTTATCTTTTCTAAATAATCCCGCTCGTATCGCTTCAATTATCGCTATCATAATCTTTCTATGATTGCCTCCAGTACTCTTCCATATTGCTCAATTAGTCAACAATTTTTCCATGATATCCGCAAGAGTCTTAATTTTTTAGTAAAATTTAATTATTTTTACAAATTTTACAACAAAAATATTAGCAATCGATCCATGGCATAAATTTTTATCGTTTCTGGGCCAAAAATATCACACGCGGGCAATTGGGAAATACTTTTTAATGGAATTTTAATGGAAATGACATTTCGTCCGAATGGATGTAAATATTGTATGGACATTTTAATGCAAATTATCATCAAATTTCCCCATGAGAAATTGTTGCAAAGTTTTCGTAGGTGTTACACGTTACACTTATGACACTCTGTTTCATTTCAAAGGTAATTTGCTTTGAAAACGTGGAATTTTTAAAACCAAAAAATGGGACTTTTATGGAAAAATCACTAATTATTTTAAAACCAGATTGCATGCAAAGGAAACTTGCAGGTCAAGTTATTTCTAAGTTGGAAAATGTAGGCCTAAAACCCATCGCATGCAAAATCATAAATTTGGATGATAACCTACTTAAGGAGCATTATTCTCACCTGACACATCTGCCATTTTTTCCTGAAATTGTAGAGTTCATGAGTTCTTCTCCCGTTATGGTAATAATTTTTGAAGGAGAAAATGCAGTGGAAAGGATAAGAAATATTCTTGGACCAACCGATTCTCAAAAAGCACCCGCTGGGACCATCCGTGGAGATTTTGGGTTGGATAAAATGCGCAATATCGCCCATGCTTCGGATAGTAAAGATGCTGCCGAAAAGGAAATTGCGAGATTTTTCAAATAACATTTTCATTGGGAAATTCCCAATTAATATGGTAGGTTAGTTATCTACCAAGTCGCTCGAGTGGTGAAATTGGCAAACACGCCAGACTTAGGATCTGGTGCCTTACGGCTTGAGGGTTCGAGTCCCTCCCCGAGCACCATCACCGATAAACACAGGGATGGCTGGCGACACAAGAGAAGGGCAAATCGAAGCACCGAGAAAAAGTCATTGCTTCAATATTGCTTTATTTTTTGTGATCTAAAAAACATATGTGCTCACGTGAGAAAAACCACGTCGTGATTCGATTTATAAATACGAAACTCTCTTAAACACTAGCAAAAGTGCCCCCAAGAAAGGGCTCATCCGGAAGACCGGATGAGCGAGATAGTAATTGGCCAGGAGGAGAGATGTCATATTTCCCCTCTAAGATTTTTTCTTTTTTTGTCTCCTCAATTTCACCATTCGCGCATATAAGGAACTCATACTTTTTATTTAAATAGGTGTTTTTCAATATTCCGTGCACCATAGATGAATGTTCTAATATCGTTTATGGCTTCGGTCGAGTCTTCTAATAGGAAATGTCCAACCATTTGATAGCGTTTATATAAGGCATTTGGCAGTACTTTTCCCCAAGCTTTTAAAACATCAAAATTGTAGCGAAAATCATCATCAGCCCAAAAGAATTTAATTTTTTTATTGCACAAAATAAATGCTTTTTCTCCTATTGCGCTTAAAATTTCCAAAGACGGATGATCGGGGAGCCATGGAATATCGTCTATCCCTGCAGCAATTGCTACACGATCAGAAAATTTTCTATATGGCCACAGAAAACCGTTAGCAACATCACTATCGAGTATTGAAAACGTCCCCAAATGTAAACAAGCCCGCGTGAACAAATTAAAACACCTTGAGCACAATAATGTAAAAAGCGGAAACTTGAAAAGTAAAATAACGGCGGGCAGCCTTGGTAGGGCAAAAACAGCGGAATTTAATAGGGATATGCTGCTAATTCTCTCGGGCCAACGTTCCGCCATGGCCAAAGCTACTGCAGCCCCGAAATCTTGCGCAACGATATGAAATTTTTTGAACTGTTTCATTTCAACAAAGCAAATGGCATTGTCTATGTGCGTCTTGATATCATATCTATAGTTTTGCGGTTTTTCTGATAGCCCATATCCAATATGGTCAATCGCCATGCACCTAAAATCTGGACGTAGCAAAAGTATCAAATTTCTAAAGAAAAATGACCACGTTGGAATCCCGTGCAAAAACAATACCGTTTCTCCGGAACCCTCCTCGATATAATGCATCGTTGGCCCATTCCTCAATTTGATATAATGTTGTTGAAACGGATAAATTTTTTTTAGAAATGGTGGTAATGGTTTTTCCATCTGCCAAACAAAGGGAAATTTATATCAAATTTTCATGGATTTGCAACCTAAATCATGCTTTTTGAAGTTAAATTTATGGCCACATTCACAAATTTTTCTTTGAAATTATAAATCGTGCCAGTGTCCATTAAATCCAGCACAGTTAGCCTAGTCCTCCATTCCTAACAAACCGAAATCTATTTTATAATAAGATAGATTCTAGAAACATTTCCATTTTTCTTTTCCTGAATCAATTCATCAAATATCTTTTGAGAGAATGGTAAAAGATCACCTTTAGTCCATCCGTCTCCCTTATCGCTT
>JAISRG010000017.1 GCA_031273725.1 Puniceicoccales bacterium | reverse complement strand
ATGACCATCGAAGTCGCATGGCACTCGTGTCGGGAGTCGAACCCGAATCGCCAACTTCGGAGGCTAGCATTCTATCCATTGAACTACACAAGCAATATTTTTGATTCCATGGAATGCTTTTAGGTCGCTCATAGTCAACACAAAAGGACAAAATAAATAAATCGTATATGTTAAATGTGTACGGTTTGTTTATTTTGTAAATCTTGCGCACTTATCGTAGGTTGGAAGCTACCGTTCTTTTAGCTTCATTTTCTGAAGAAATCATAGTCTGCAATATGCCTAGTGATGTATTGTACTCCTGAGATGAGTTTGAAAATAAATTTTGTAAAACAGAGATTTCAGTACTATTTCTGCTTTGTTCATCTTTTTTGTCTTGTACTTTGACTTGGCCCAAATCGCTTTCCAATGTATCCATGGCTCCTTTTTCCCTATATTTAGATGCAGTAGAATTTGCGATTCCCTGGACTATATTTCCAGCATTTTCAAATGAAGGAATATTTTCTCTTGTAAATATTCTTTTAACTAATGAGATAACATTTGTAACTAATCCTGTTGCTCCATCCATATTGACTGCGCTAGGTGAGAGCATACCAATCACCGTTGTTGCAGCAAGCACAATTCCTGTTCCAATTATTTTACCCCATGCCTCCCATTTACTTGCGGAACTTTCTTTTAAAGATGCATCCTTTTTTGATGTAACTGCTTTTTGACTTTCATCGTTAATTATCTTTGAGAGCTCCTCATTCTTTTTGTTCGACTCTAAAATTAGGTCTAAATATTTATCCATATCCGATTTAGACCGATTAATCCGAGCCATCATGATTGCCATGAGTTTAATTTGTGGACTTGCGTTAGCGAGCTCTTGTGGTATCATAGTAGCTGTTGAATTTAAAGAATTTCTGGATTTTAGGGCGTCTAATCTTTCATGTTTGTTTTCGCCATTGGAAGTGTCTTTCGGCATATTCGCAGTAGTACTCTTAACTGTATCGTCGCCATTGTTTTGAGAGCTAAGTGTTGCCGGGTCTACGGATGTTCCCTCTGGGAAGGCGGGAACTACGACTTCGTATCCATTTTCCATATTTTTTTGTCTCTGGGAAGATGCATCTCCATCGAGCTTTTTGCGGCTTATACCCTCAACTCCTTTTTGAGGACTGGAAAATTTTCTTTTAAGGACTTCCCATCCCGTTGAGAGTAACTTAAACGAAAGGCAATCCGAGAGGCAATCTGTCAATAATTGAACTCCATTAATTCCACTATTTGTATCCATGATTATGTTTTCTGCCAGAAAATTTAAACACTGTCAAGGCAAATTTTTAAATGGCAATTTTAAAAAATATTAAAATGTTTCAGCATTGCCCGTCCAAAGCTTTGGT
This sequence comes from Puniceicoccales bacterium, assembly GCA_031273725.1. GTDB lineage: Bacteria > Verrucomicrobiota > Verrucomicrobiia > Opitutales > JAIRKQ01 > JAIRKQ01. The sequence goes on along the minus strand of JAISRG010000017.1, from coordinate 16,447 downwards.
TGGACATGTGTTTTAGGATTAAAAATTTTCAGTGAATTTTATTTTATCAACCTTGGTTGTTTGAATCTTTTAAGGTTTTGAATTCGCAACTACTACGATTCTGTGAAAAAAATAACATTGAGACTCTCACAAATAAAATTAACCCATTTTTCCCATGAAACAATTTGCATTAATGGTATTGTTTTTTGTCTGTAATTTTTTAGAAGCAGGTCAAATGCAAAAAAATTATCATCCATTTTTAGCAGACGATGATCCGATTAAATGGCATACGTTATTGCCCCAATACATTGAGCCCGATGTTTCATTGGCCATAGAATTATCTCAAAAAAATATCGATGAAATTGCATCACTGCCTTTGAATAGGTTAACATTTAAAAATACCATTCTTGCCCTTGAGAAAGCGACCGACCCACTCGACATATCATGGGGCTATGTTTCCCATTTGGACTCGACGTGTAACTCCGATGAACTGCGGAAAGAACATAATAAAATGTTGCCACGGGTCGCTGAATTTAGTGCGAATATTTTGTTGAATGATGCGCTTTGGCTAAGAATAAAAACGTTTGCCGAGACAGAGGAAGCACAAAACTTACAAGGAATCGACAAAAAGCTTTTGAATGATACCCTGGATAGCTTCCGAGATATCGGTGCAGATTTGCCACGCAAACAACGGGAACGAATCAAGGAAATAAGCGTAGAAATATCCCAAAAAGCACAAAAATTCACCGAAAATGTTTTGGATTCTCGAAATGCATGGGAGAAGTATGTGGATAACGTCGAAGAATTGAAGGGTTTGCCTGCCATTACCGTCGATGTCTTGCGGGAAGATGCAAAAGCTCACGGCCACAAAGGATATCGTCTCTCACTAAATCCAAGCACTTCCGGCAAGTGTATGCAATATTTGGAAAATGAAAAACTTCGTGAGGAAATTTTTCGAGCATCGTTGACCGTTGGCCGTGACGACCCTTACAGTAATCAGAAAATAATCGAAGATATTTTAAAGTTGCGAGATGAAAAAGCAAAAATACTTGGCCACAAAACATACGCCGACTATGCATTGAAAAGGAGAATGGCAAAAAATGGATCAACGGCATTATCGTTTGTTGAAAATTTGCATGGCAGAACACTGAAGTTTTTCATCCGTGACATCGATGATTTGGAAAACTTTCGAGCGGAGTTTATGGGAATTGAAAAATCAAGGTTGGTACCCTGGGAAACATCCTACATATCGGAAAAATTTCGACGGGCCAAATTTGATTTTGATGAGGAACAGCTGCGGCCCTATTTCCAATTGGAAAATGTCATCAGGGGATTATTTGAAGTAGCAAATCGGCTGTATGGCATAAAATTTGTGGAGCAACCAACATTTTTCACAAATAACGAAACTGATTTGCTTCCCAAAGGGACGATTCCCGTTTGGCATAGGGATGTGAAATATTTTAAGGCCTTTGAAGAAAATGGCGACTACATTGGCGGCCTTTACATGGACATACATCCACGGGACTCAAAGCATGCGGGAGGGTGGATGAGTGATACCAAAAGCGGATATTTGGATGAAAACGGCATTTGGCATTATCCAACGGCTACCATTTGCACGAATTTGACACCTTCCACGGAACACACACCTTCCCTATTATCTCACAGGGAGGTCGAAACATTGTTTCACGAATTTGGCCACACCCTACATCATTTGTTCGGGAAGGTTAAATATGCCTCAATGAACGGAGCAAACACCGCCTGGGACTTTATCGAATTGCCTTCCCAGATCATGGAAAATTTTTGTTGGGAACGGGCAAGCCTCGATGTCTTCGCCAAACATTTTGAGACAGGGGAAACGATACCGGAAGAATTGTTCGAGAAAATGATTGCGGCGAAAAACCACATGTCTGGGAGCGGAATGATGGGGCAGCTATGTTTCGCCAAGTTGGATTTGGAACTGCACCAAAAGTATGAAAATTATGCAAACACAAACATCGAAGATAGATTGAAACAAGTTTTGGCAACGTATAGGATGACACTTTCAGAATATGTGCCAACGATAATTTTGAGCTTTAAGCACATTTTTGGAGGAGGCTATTCGGCTGGATATTATTCCTATAAATGGGCTGAAGTTCTCGATGCCGACGCATTTAACAAATTTAAAGAACATGGCGTATTGAGCCGTGAAGTTGGGGACGAGTTCCGTAATAAAATTCTTTCCAAAGGCGACAGTGATGAGGCGGATGTCCTATATCGCAACTTTATGGGAAGAGATCCTGACATCGAGCCATTACTCATAAGAAGTGGGCTCGTTGATTAATGTCGGAATAAAATAGGAAGCCAGGAGAACGGCAGTCATGAAATTAAAAACATGCGGACATAGCTAGTGGCAATACAAATATAATCTTGCCATCTTCTCTTGTCTCCTTTTCCTTCCTGTCAGCCTCTTTTGGCAATCTCAAACATCCCGTCGTATCGTTTTGACGCCAGACCTCGAATTTCTAGCATTTGTAACGTATGCATGACCTTGCTTGCTGGTAACTCGGAAAGGGTTATTACCGTGTCCATCGCAGCGGACTTTTCCCGCAATAAAATTTCGTAGATCTTTTTTTCCATGGGACATGAAATCTGGGGCATTTGAACATTCAAACTTCCGCTTTCGGATGATGCAAGTGGCAATAGGGTCTGCTTTGGAGAGTCATCGAGGTAAGGCAAATCTTCAAAAATATCATCGACACATGTTAACATGGTGGCCCCCTCTTTGATGAGAGCCAGACATCCGGAACTGGATGGTTGATCAATTCTTCCAGGGACTGCGAATACATGCCTGCCATATTCGGTTGCAAATTTTGCGGTTATCATGCTGCCACCGAATTTATCGGATTCCACAACAATTACCGCATGGCATAGTCCTGCGATTAAACGGTTGCGGATAGGAAACGTCTGCTTATCGGCGCGTCTGCCCAGTGTAAATTCAGAAATAATGGCTCCCTTTTCTGCTATCCTTTTGTACAAAGTAGCATTTTCGGTGGGATAAATTATGTCGATCCCATTCCCTAGAATTGCAATGGTTTGCCCATTGGCAGCCAGCGCGCCTTCATGGGCTGCCGTATCAATCCCACGGGCCATTCCACTAACTATACAAAATTTCCGCCTTGCAAGCTCCATTGCTAACATTCTCGCCGTTTCAAGACCATATAACGTATTTGTCCTCGAGCCCACAATCGCTATATTTTTCGTCCCATTGTCAATTTCTCCAATTGCATAGAGCCCTACGGGTGCATCATGGATTTCTTTCAGCAGCATTGGGTAATTATCGTGATCAATGTGCAAAAAACGACCCCGCAATGCCGCCAGACTTTTCTCTTCATGCTGCAAATCGAAGTGTTTTGAGTGGTTTAGTATGCAATCGATAACCTGATGATCCAGGTTGTGAATTTCCCGTAGCTGGTCACTCGTAGCAGAAAAAATTCGCCGGACATCTCCACGGAAATGCGCCAACAGTTTCTTGGCAGTACACGGCCCAATGTGAGGCAATGCGTTTAACACCATAAAAGATTGATTTTCCGAAAGCACCAACATGAATTGATATATGCCATTCGAAACAAATCTTTGCAAGAAAATTTTGGGATATTGTTTACGCAAAATTTCTACGCAACAAAGTAATGTTTTTTGACTCTAAATTAAAATTCTTTCAAACTAGGCAGTTCTCCAGTCGACCATGTTTAAGCGGATGGAGTTAGTTCTTTTCCAGGTTTCTCGGGTAATTGTTATTAGCAGGTCTATGGGGACATGGATTGGTGGGATGTTGTGAGCATTACCCCAACCAATTGTGAGGATGCGCTTTGAATATCTGTCGGTTAGCCAAAATTTTATGTGCGTTTTGTGAACACCAAATGTCTCTGGGAGGTTGTTGATTTTAATATTTTTTAGTAAAAAAACAGGTTCTGGATTTTGCTGTCCAAATGGCCGTAAGGTTTCCAATTCTTCCATGAAGTTACTATCAATTTCTTCCAATGTTAACTCGTGGACGTACTCTATGTTTTCACGCCCAGGTTCTCCAATCGAATGTTCTTTCACGGCCTCATTAAATCTTTTTCTAAAGGCATCGATATTTTCTGGACGGATGGATATTCCAACGGCATAGGGGTGCCCTCCCCATGTTTCCAAATATTCTGAACAATCACTTAAAATATCGATCAAATTTACCCCGTGCATACTTCTGCCAGATCCCTTTGCCAAATCACGCTCATGGCCCAAAACAATACATGGTCTGACATAGTCCCTGGCACATTTGCCACTAACTATTCCGACGACACCGGAATGCCAGTTCGGGTTGTACAGAACAATTCCGCTGTCATTGATGTAATGGCGCCTGAGCAGTTCTTCCGCTTGTTCGGTTATTTCTTTTTCAATCAATTGGCGTTCTTTGTTCGTTTCATCGAGTTCGTAGGCGTAGGTTATCGCCTCATCGAAGTTGTTACTTAGCATCATTGTAATCGGCAGGATGGCATCGGTAATACGCCCACAGGCATTCAACCGCGGACATAATTTGAAAGAGACATCGTGTTGGCCTATGTCGGCATCAATGGGGATGTCGGCAGATTTACACAGCGCCTCAATTCCCGGGCGACGGTATTTGCCATTGAGGATTTTTAGGCCAAATTTACAAAAAATTCTATTTTCGTGGATCAATTTGGCCATGTCGGCAATCGTTCCAAGGGTCACAAGGTCAAGGTCATATTTTAGTGAATAGTTAAATACCCGTTGGTCATTTTCTTTCCTCAAAACTTTCAACAGCGCGTGGCACAATTTAAAAACCAACCCAACCGTACACAATACCTTATATTTGTCATGTTCTTTGCCATCATCCATATGGGGATTGACGATGCAACATTCGGCAATCGGCAGTGTTTTTGCTTGGTGGTGGTCGACGATTAGAACCTCAATGCCATGTTTTTGGAGAAATTTTACTTCTTCCGCGGAATTTGTGCCACAGTCGAGTGCTATGACAGTATCATACTTTTTCCCCGAGAGAATACGTTCTATGATTTCATTGGATAGGCCATATCCTTCATTGGCACGGTTAGGAACGAAAAAATCAGGAACTATGTCAAAATTTTTCAGCACATTGGTTAGGAGTGTTATGCTGGTAATGCCGTCGACGTCATAGTCTCCCATTATCGCGACGCGAAGCTTGTTCGCTATAATCCTGTGCAATATGTTTACTGCCGCATCGATGTTTTTAATCCTAAATGGGTTATCCAAATATGTCAGTTTGGGCCAGAGGAATTTTTCAGCCTCCAGCTTCGAAGTGATGCCCCGCTGCGTCAATACCACACACAACAAAAAGCTAACGTTTAAAGATTTATACAGCTCCTCCGCCGTGGATTTGTCATAGGGAATTTGTGTCCAAAGTTTTTCCATCATCGTCTGGTTTCAGTACATCGAATTGGTTTATGTCGCATTATTTCCAGCGATGGTAGTCCTATCACCCCTGTGCCAAGCATAAAATACTGGACTGGCAATGAAAATGGAAGAAAATGTTCCGATGATAACTCCTATTAAAAAGATTAGCGCAAAGTCAACGATTACGCCAGCCCCAAACATATACAGGGCAAATGCGGCCAGGAAAGTCGATGTGCTAGTTAGGATTGTCCGGGAAAGAGTCTTCCCAATTGATAGGTTTACAACATCTTTTAAAGCTTTGATCCTATCAATCTTCAATTCTTCACGGATTCGGTCAAAGACAATAATGGTATCGTTTATCGCATAGCCAATAACCATGAGAATGGAGGCAATCATAGGTGCAGAAATTTGATGGCCCAGTGCCAAATAGATTAATATTGTCACGACGACATCCGTAATCGTAGAAATTACTGCTCCGACCCCGTATCCCGTCTCGAATCGAAAAGCAACGTAGGCCATGATACCGACCATCGACAATACTATTGATATGAGAGCATTCAATTTGATCCCCCGGCCAACGGAAGCCCCCATTTCAGTTTTCTTGACCAGAGATAGTTTGGAATCCTGGAAATGGTTGCTCAAATGGTCAAAAAATTTCGTTCCCTGGCCTTCGGATGTTTGTATGCGTAAAATTTCCGCGTTGTCGGCTATGGATTTTTGATATACGGAAATGACCTCGCCAACACCGTGTTCCGATGCCAATTTGTTAATTTCATTTATGGGAATTTTTTTCTCAAATGTTACGACAACTTCATCCCCACCAGTAAAATCGATCCCATAAATCTTCGTGCCGCGGGATATCACAATTATGGCACAGGCAAGGGTTACGATCGCGTATATTCCAGCAACTAGCTTTGTGTGTTTTAAAAAATCAAAAAATTTTGGTTTTATTCTAAAATCCGGGATTAACTTTTTTACCAAATCTTTTTCGGCCAGAAACTCCAGCAGCCCTTTGCTTAGTACCAACGCGCAGAACATCGTTGCAAAAATTCCAATGGCCAAAATCACCCCAAACCCTTTCACCGGTCCAATTCCAAAATATATGAGGATTATTGCCGTTAGCAGCGTTGTTAGATTGGCATCAAGGATGGTAGAAAATGCTTTTTCGTGCCCAGCAGAAATGACGCTTTTCAGAGATTTGCCGCTTAAAAGTTCTTCCCGCATCCGCTCAAATATCAAAATGTTGGCATCAACTGCCATCCCAATTGTTAGGACCAATGCCGCTATTCCTGGCAATGTGAGGGTTCCACCAATGATCGCCATCACGCCCAACACAATGACGATATTTGCCATGACCGCAACTAGGGATATTACTCCGGCAATGTGATAGCATACCAGCATGAAAACAGCCACGACGGCAGCCCCTATTAGTGTTGCGTGAAGGGAACTTGTCCTGGCATCCTCCGCCAGGGATGGCCCAATTTCATTTAATTCAACAAACTTTAGCTCAACTTCCAGTGGATTGTTGAGAATATTTGACAATTCGAAAGCATCCCGCTGGGAAAAATTTCCCGTGATGCTTGCATGTCCGTTTGGAATCGCAGATCGGATAGATGGAGCGGAATACAACTTTCCATCCAACACAATGCCGAGCCGGCGGTTGATATTATCGGCCGTGACTTTTTCAAAACGTCTAGTCCCTTCATCTGTCATTGCCAGGGAAATTTCATATTCGCCGTATTGGCCAACGATTACGCCGGCACGTTTTACCATGCTACCGGTCATTTCTGGAATTTTTTTGACAAATGCAAATTCTTCTTCCCGATTATCCCCATTGTCACGTTCGAAAACTAAAACCTCATAGCCAATCGGTGCACGTTCGGACTTTGATTTCGGTACGAGAGTTGGGTGTAATAGCTTAAATTCAAGCTTGGCTGGCTTTTTAATCGTATCAACAATTTCCGGATTATCCTTTGTCGAAATGCCGGGCAATTGAATTTCTATGCAATTTTTGTCGAAAATCCTCAGCAGCGGTTCCGCAACCCCCAGCCCATCGATGCGCTGGCGAATAATATCGATAGCTTTGTTTAGCTGTTCTACTTTTTCGGAGGCCACCAAATCTTCAAATTTTGGATCGTCAATTTTTAATACGCAGGAAACACCCCCTTTTAGGTCAAGCCCCTGTTTGATTTTTCCTTTGGAATCCGCGAGCAGAGCGTTTAGCAAGACTTTATTTTTTTCGGGGAGGCTCCTGATGTCGGCAACATTTTTATTTTTAAAAAACTGAGACAAGTCTATTTTTTCTGCATCTGCGATATCACGAATTGCCAAAAATAAACTCCTGGACTGTCCGGTTTCTAATCTCCCATGAGCTCGCCGTAAAAGTTCTTCAAAGTCTGCCTTGCCATTGGTTACGCAACTTACGAGATATTGTTCCGGTATCCTATCATGAATTGGCAATGTGCTCTGGATAGCAAGTAGAATAATTACCAGCGACGATAAAATTCTATAAAACGATCCCCTGTTGCGCATAGACCTACTCTGATTTGTCTGATTTATCTAACTTAGCCTGGATAAATGACCTAAATATTTCAATCTTCGTTTCGTCCGAAATTTTCAAAATAAATCTTGAACCTTTGACATTGCTGATAGTTCCAATGATCCCCGATGACGTCACCACCTTATCGCCAGCTTTTAGCCCCTCAAGCATTTTTTGCTGTTCCTTCTGCCGTTTCCTCTGCGGAAATACCAGCAAAAAACACATGCCAGTAATTAGCAATATGTACATAATCAGTACCTGCCACCCAGAACTTGCGTTGTGTGCCGTAGCAGCAGCCATGAAATGCAAATGATCCATTCTTTATCCTTTTGAAGGAAAGCTAAATCTCAAAGTTTCTTAATCAAGAAAATAAATTTAAAAAGTTTAATTGCAACGGCTGGAAGAAATCCTGTTGTTGAGGTTTTCACCGTGGTTGGTCGTAACCTCCCATGGCAAATTCTGCCCGCCCGCCTCCGGATCCTCCATGTTTGGATGTGAGTTCTTTGACGATATTACTGGCATTAAAACCAGCCGTAATTGCAGTTTTGGAGCAACAGGTAACGACTGAACACTTGCCATTTACGCACGATGTCAAAATTACAACGCCATCTTCTATTTTGTGCAAAATGTCCAATGCCAATATTCGTAATTCATCGGGTTGTAGATTGTCAATGTCCTTCTCAATGCGGATGATTTTTCCATTCGATGGCGGACTCGATTGCACCAATTCCGATGCCATATTTTGCAAAAATGTTTGCCGAGCTACCTTTACAGTTTTTTCCAACTCTTTGCTGTGATTTATAAGAGCATCGATTTTGTCCAGAAGCTCCGAAGGTTGGCATGAAAAGGTTTTGCACTGTCGATTGATAATGGCAGCGCTTGTCCTAAAAAGATCAAAGGCTGCCTGGCCCGTAACGGCTTCTATGCGCCTAATGCCAGCGGCTATCGCGGAAGTAGAAATGATTTTGAAACATGCGATTTCGGAGGTGTTATTGACATGGCACCCTCCACATAGTTCCCGTGAAAAGTCTCCGAATTCGACCACACGAACGATTTCGCCGTATTTTTCTCCAAAATTGGCAATGCAACCGGCTGGGACATGGTCCTTATCGGTCTCAAAAATGTTGGAATCAACGCATTCGAGAATTTTTTCTTCCACGAGTTTTTCAATCTCTTTCAACTCTTCTTCCGTGGGGGCAGCAAGGGCGTTAAAATCAAAGCGAAGGCGTTTGTCATCGACGGAGGATCCTGCTTGCTTGATGTGCTTTCCGAGGACCTGTCGCAATGCAAAGTGGAGAATGTGTGTGGCGGAGTGGTTCCTGGTAATACTTCGACGAAGGGACCTATCGACAGACAGGATTACTTTCTGGCCTAGGGATATGATATTGGTTTGTTCTTGCAGTTCATGGACATAGCATCCATTTTTATCCTTTTGTACATCTACCACATGAAAAGTTCTTAGCCCACATTGGATGATTCCTCTGTCTCCGACCTGCCCTCCACATTCCGCATAGAATGGGGTTTTGTCGAAAATCAAAAATGTTTTCCCTCCGTCATTGATGATATCCAGTACAACCACCTGGATATTTTCGATATTGTCAATGTTGTAGCCGATGAATTCCGTCTGTGGTGCGGTATTATTTGATACTTCGATGATGGATTTCTTCTGGGCTGAACGGGCGAGTGTGCGTTGTTTTTCCATTGCACATTCGAAGCCATCAATGTCGATGGAAATTTTCCGTTCTGCCGCCATTAGCTGTGTCAAATCCAGTGGGAATCCATAGGTGTCGTATAGCAAAAATGCATCGTCTCCTGCGATTTTGTTGCCAGATTTTTCGCAAATTTCATGGAAAATGGTAACCCCGCGGTCGATGGTTTTTGAAAATGATTGTTCTTCATTTTCTAGGACTTTTCCGATGGTCGACTTCTGCTCGATCAATTCTTCGAAAATTGTTCCCATTTTATCGATGACCACCGATGATAGCTTCGAAAAAAATCCATGGGGTAATTTTAGTAATTTTCCAAACATTACGGCCCGTCGCAGGATTCTCCGGAGGACGTATCCGCGGCCCTCATTGGATGGGAATATTCCGTCGGCGATGGCAAATGTTAGGGTTCTGACATGGTCGGCAATTGCGCGGAACCAAAAGTCACAGCGTTCATCGGGAGACATGTTTGTTCGGGATGTTGGTACTGTTCCGTGATATTTTTGGCCACACATTTTTTCTGTTTCGGAAAAAATATCGGCAAACAGGTCGCTGTCGTAATTGGATGGCAATTGGGAAAAGTCGGAAAAGTTTTTTGTCTTTGCCAAAATTCCAACGATGCGCTCGAATCCAATCCCCGTGTCGATATGTTTGTCTTTTAAATTCTCAAATGTTCCATTGGCCGTTGCGTTGAATTGTATGAAAACAAGGTTCCATAGCTCTATGCACCATGGGTTGCCTGCGTTGACAAGATTGCCACCGGTATCACCATTTGGGGTTAGGTCCATGTGTATTTCGGAGCATGGTCCGCAGGGGCCCGTATCCCCCATCATCCAAAAATTATCAGCCTTGGACCCTTCGATGATGTGAACATCGGGGTCTATACCCTCCTTCGAGAAAATTTTTTCCCAAATATCGTATGCCTCTTTGTCGAAGGAGGAAGGTTCGTTGGGCTTTGGGGAATAGATGGTGGCGTATAGCCTGTCCTTTGGAAATTTCCAGACCTCCGTCAGCAGTTCCCAGGCCATTTGGATTGCTTCTTTTTTAAAATAATCCCCAAATGACCAGTTGCCGAGCATTTCGAAGAATGTGTGGTGGTAAGTGTCGAATCCGACATCGTCGAGGTCATTGTGTTTTCCTCCGGCGCGGATACATTTCTGGGTATCAGCCACGCGGGAGCAAAAAGGTCGTGTTTGTCCGAGAAAAATCGGAACAAACTGGTTCATGCCGGCATTCGTGAATAGTAGATTTGGGGTGTCTGGCAAAAGGGATGATGATTTCACTATTTTATGCCCGTGGCGTAAAAAAAAATCAAGGAATGACTGTCTAACCTCACTGGAATTCATCTACTGCGCGACAAACTAGAAAATGAAAAGTGTTTGCCAAGAAAAAAATGTTCCGTTGGGTATTATTTTTGTAGCAGTTTGGAGAGCGATTGGAATTTTTTTGGCAATGGGGATTCGATTTTTGGGAAGGAATTGCACTCCACACATGACAAATGAAGGGCTAGGTATTGCGTACTCCAATGGGTTTTGGAGTTTGGAGTTTTCAGAAATTTTTTTGTGACATCCACGGTGTTCGAAGCGTACAAATTTTCTCCGATTAGCTTCATTCCGCACTCGTGGGCGTGTATGCGGATTTGGTGCTGCCTTGGGAAATGTGTGATGGCCTGCCAATGTTCATGGGTGCCCATATTTTCAATGAGTCGGAAATCCGTGTGAGATTTTTTGCCGGTTTTATGGGAAATTACCATTTTGTCGCAGGAAAAATGTTTTGCGATCGGGAGGTCGCAGGTGATTTCTTTTCCGACTGCCGTGGGAAGTGTTAGCAGGTCGAATGTGAATGTAAAAAGTTGGGAACCGTAAAGATTGCGCAGTTCGGCGGCTGATTTTTTCGTCTTCGCGACCAAGAATATTCCCGAAAGCTCTCCTTCGGCGATAAAAATTTCCTTCGGAGAAACTATTCCGAGGTCCGCGAGCTGTTTCCGTGGAATGCGCATGTGGTCGATGATTTTTTCGGAGGAAATATTTGGGGGTTTGTCGATGGCCAGAAAATCATCCCGGTTCGCCAAAATTTGGACCTTTAGGCTTGTTTCGCAAATTGTATTGGGTGGAAATCCGATAAAATTTCGTTCCATGGGCGGCGATCATGCGTTGAGGGCGGACCGGATTATTTCTTCCGTCGAAGCATCACCGCCGAGCCGTTCGATGGCTTGCCGAATTGCCCGTTCCGCATCGGCAGTTTTATACCCAAGTGACACAAGGGCGGCCATGGAATCGCTGATATTGCTCGACTGGGCGGCCGATTTTTGGCCAGCTGGCACGATGGATTTCGCTGCGATTGTTGAAATATCCTTGTCGGAAAGCTCCATGATTATCCTCTCTGCGGATTTTTTGCCGATGCCATGGCATTTTGCCAAAATACCGGCATTCCGTGTCGAAATGGCATCCTTGAGCACCGTCAGGGATAGTTTGCTCATGATATTTAGGGCTGTTCTCGGGCCGACCCCGGAGACTTTTTCGACGATCAGCTTAAAAAAATCCCGTTCTTCGGGGGTCAGGAATCCGTACAATTCCTGCCTGTCCTCCCTGTAGACCGGATAAATTTGCAGCTTTACGCATTCGCCGAGTGCCGGCAGTTTGCAACTGACGGTCAGGGGAACATTTACCAAATATCCAATGCCATTGATTTCTACCGTCGCCGACAGTGCTTCGGACCCAATGAGTATACCTGCGAGAGAAACTATCACAACCTCCATCCATAAATAATTCTCTCCCAAATACAAGCTCCTTGTCAAAACCACTCCTTTCGCCTCCGGCTTTCAGTGCTCCTATTATTTGCGATGTGTCCTCTTCGGTGTCGGTGTCGGTCTCCCGCCGCCTCCGCCGGTCCGCTGCGACTGCGGTTTAATGACCCTAAGGATTCCGTCAATGGCAGTTATTTGTCCATCAAGCCAATCTTTGATTGCTTTATCAGAAGTAGTTTTAAGTAATATGTTTTTTAGCTTAGTCTTTAATGTTTCCATCATTTTTTGATGCGTTTGTGCACCACTATTAAGCATTTTATCTATCTGGTTATTCTCGCCTAGGAAACCTTTTAATTCATCAGAAGATCCACTTTGGGCATTATACTTTGCTTGTATAATTTTTGCCGCATGTATCTCTATTGCTAGCTGTAAACTCTCTAAATTACACCCGATGGGGTTTGCCGGGGTTCCTAATGTTATATCTGATTCCAATCTCATCTTGGAGGCAATAGTCTTTGCTAGCTCTATTATAGGCTGGACACCAGTCAGGACACTTATATTGACACTTGCCGGATTGACAGTAATTTCACTTCCAAAGATTGTTACTGTTATCGGAGGTAGCGGGTTTCGTTTATTAAAGTCGTCTTCTATGATCTTCTTGGCGCCTTCAAGGGACTTAATTTCACTGTCGACATAAGCGCGGGCCATTTGTGCCTCCAGCGACGTGGTTATTTTAAGACAGGCTGCTATTCCCTCTCGTTCTGCTTTTAGCTTACAAACTAATGAATCTATCTCATCTTTGACATGCCCTAAATTCCCTACTGTTCGCGGAGGAATCATACTATCCATAAGCTGTGTATTTGATTGTATAATAGTGTAGAGATCACTGCCTCTAATTTCATTGGCTGTTGTTGATGTGCGAGCCTTGAAACTACTCATAGATTGTCTTTCGAGTTTCTCAGATGTGTCGGCTATCAGTCCTACCATAAGCATCTTTATTGCTAGTTCTAAATCAAAATTAGAACACTTGGTGATGTCTCGTTTCGTTGTTAAGTCTCGTTTCGTTGTTAAGGTTATAAGTTGACTTTGGTCTGAAACTCTTAACGTTTTTATTTTTTTTTCTTCTAGAAATTCCTTGTGGGCGAAAGAATTCTTTATTCGACTCATTATTGCCGCCGGGACAGCCATCGGATTGACAGTAATTGTACTTCCAAAGATTGATATTTGTATCGGTGGTACACTTTGCGGCGCGCCCATTTTTGCCATTAGATCGAGGGCTTTGTCTTTTATTTTTTGTAGAGTAGCTTTCAAATCCAGGTCTCCTTCTTCAGGAGTAAAGAAATTATCTTCAGCGGGTACCGTTTCTACTCCATTTAACGTACTAATTGTCTCACGATCTGATATGAATTTGAGCCTATCATAAAAATTCGCATGCTGGGCAGGATTAGGTTTTCTATGTACTGATTCATATTCTTTAATTACTTCATGTAGTTTAAATCGTAGTGCCTCTACCCTAAGGTAAGAGGCAGTCACTCTAGACATTGCATCTGCGGTATTTTTTTCCACGATTGAATGGAACCCCTTTCTGGATACTTCGTCACTTACTAATTTATCGACCTGCTCAATCTCTGTCGATTTAAGATCCCTAACCGCTCCAGAGTACTGCTTTATTGTTCCTTTAAATTTTTCTATCTTTGCCCGTCTCACTCTTATTGCTTCCTCTTCCGCTAATTGCTTGTATTTTATATCCGCTGCTTTTGCGAAACGTAATCTTACACTTGTAAAACTTTCATCTACTTTCAAATCTTTACGGACTTGCTTCACAATATCATTCCACGCCCTATCGTAAAGCTGTGACGATTGACGTGCCTCTATTTTCTTGGCCTTTTCCTGTATATTTTTTATAGTTTCTTCAAACATCTCTTTAAATTTCAAGTAGGCTGCCGTGATGGGTGTATGCTCTGTGCTTATGCTTTCTGCCCCTTGCTCTTCAAGTCTTTCCGTTTTGCTTATGCTTTCTATTTTTTTCATTTCAGATGCTACACTTTCGCCTATGTGATTAAGATCTCTCTCCCAAGCATCCCAGACCTCGCGTTTCTCCAGAAATTCTAGTTTGCATTGCAGTGCACGTACGCGAAGGAAGCTTCCAGCAAAATTGTTCATTGTCTCCAGGCAGCGCATGTGATCCAACTCACTCATGAGATCATGTTGGCCACTTCCACACAGTGTATCTACAAATAATTTTTGCATTGTGTCACTTTCTGTAAAATTTGAAAATTGTGCCATAAATTCTACATCCACACGTGAATCTGGTATGTCTGCGAATATAACAGATTCAGCTAACAACTCCTGCCAACTACTTTTTGACATCTCCTCATATGCATTTCTCCTATCCTCATCGCTCATCTCAAATTGTTTGCTAAATTGTTTGCGAGGGATCATTTCCATGGAAAAAGGTGGTAGTGTGGAACCTTTGGCTTGGACAACCTGCGCGAAAGTATCAAGAGCTGTTTTGATATCCTCATGTTGTTTTTCGATCTCTGCTAATTTTTCTGCTTCACCTTTAAGGGGTTTTAACAGATACTGTAGTTCTAGTCCTCCTACCGAAGTTAGAACATCAGAAAACATTGAGCTACTTATGAGATTTTTAATCTCTACAAAATCGATAGGATGAAGCCCATTGGCTGGACATTTTCTTATGATCTCACAAAAAGTCCGAACAAGATCATAAAGCGCAACTCGACCTTTGGCTTCTTTACTAAGCTTAGTATTTTGTGCCAAATCTCGTATGAATTGATTCTCTGCATACAACTTGGCAAGCGTTTCTTTCGATTTTGCTGTGAGGTTCTGAATCTCGATTCGTCGTGCATTCATTTTTACTAATCCATCTCTAATGGATTTTTCCAAGTTATGTAATAGACCACGGTCTTCTTCCAGTCTTCGTTGTTCAACATTCAGTGCTTGTTTCGCGGCCTCCAGTTTTTGTTGTTCAACATTCAGTTCTTGTTTCGCGGCCTCCAGTTTTCGTCGTTCAGCGGCGATCTCGGTCTTGGCCTGCTCGAGTTCGGCATTGGCCTTGTCGAGTTCGCGCTCGAGCTCTTTAACTTTCGCATTGAGCTGGTTGGTGACGGTCTCGAGGGAGTCATTGGTTCTATTGAGTAATGCGTTTTGTAAATTAGCGGCCTCGAGTTCGGTTCGGGCCTTTTCGAGGTTGCGCTCGAGCTCTTTAACTTTCGCATTGGCCTTTTCGCGTGTAGCATTGGCCGCATTGAGGTCGCTCCTGAGCTGGTCGCGTTCGCGCTCGAGGCCTTTAACTTTCGCATTGGCCGCGGCGAGTTCGCGCTCTTTCGCGGCGAGGGCGGTCGTGAGGTCTTTAACTTGCTGCTGGGCCGTTTTGAGTTTGTTCTCGAGGTCTTTAACTTGCTGCTTGGACTCGGCGAGTTTGCCCTCGAGGTCTTTAACTTGCTGCTGGGCCGTTTTGAGTTTGTCATCGGTCGTGGCGAGTTGCTGCTTGAGCTGGGTGCGTTCGTCATTGGCCGTTTTGAGTTGCTGCGTGAGGGCTGTAACTTTCGCATTGGCCGCGTTGAGTTCGCGCTCTTTCTCGGCGAGGGCGGTCTTGGTCGTGGTAAGTTCGGTCGTGAGGTCTTTAACTTTCGCATTGGCCGCGTTGAGTTCGGTCTCTTTATCGTTGAGTTGCCGCGTGAGGTTGTCGTTGGCGGTCCTGGCCTCGGCGAGTTTGCGTTCGAGGTCTTTAACTTTCGCATTGGCCTTTTCGAGTTCGGTCTCGAGGGTTGAAATTTTCTGCTGGGCCGTGGCGGCTTCGGCCTTGAGGGCTTCGTTTTCGCGCTCTTTCTCGGCGAGTTTCTGCTTGGCATCTTCGGCTTGCTCCTTGGCCTCGGCGAGTTGGTTCGTGAGCTGGTCGTTGGCGGTCTTGGCCTCGGCGAGTTGGTTCGTGAGCTGGTCGTTTTCGCTCCTGAGCTGGTCGTTGGCGGTCTTGGCCTCGGCGAGTTGGTTCGTAAGCTGGTCGGCTTTCTGCCTGGCCTCGTCGAGGTTCTGCTGGGCCTCGGC
>JAISRG010000088.1 GCA_031273725.1 Puniceicoccales bacterium | reverse complement strand
TACTTTATCAAGCTCATCAATGATTTTTAGGCCCGATAATTTTTTAACATAATATGTGGCAACATGTCCATCCAATACGATTGCATCTATGCGTTTGTCTTTTAGGTCTGAAATGGCACAATATTTATTAGGGTAGCCGATGACTTTGATATCTCTTAGACTGCTCATTAAAACACTTTCCGCCTTGGACCTTCGGAGAATACCGACAACAACTCCACTACAATTGAATATGGATTTGATATTATTGATATCCATGCCAACGATGAGTGATAAGCGGCAAGCATAGTATGGACTCGAAAAGAGAACGTTGCTTTCCTTTTCTTCTTCTGGCGAAAAATGGTTAACGATCTCATAATATAGATTCCTCTGAAAGCCCGAAATTAAGCCGTCACAATCATTTTGGTGTAATTCTATCCTGCGTCCGAGCTATTTCGCAATGTGTTCTATGATATCTTTCTCAAACTCGGTAAAATTTGGCAAATTCCCATCCTCGTAGAACACTGATTCATTGGCTGATAGAATAGATTCGAACATCAACAATGTCATAAAACAAAACCTTTTCATGACATGTATTGCTTGAGAAATCTACGAGTTTTGTCATCCTGTGGGTTTATAAAAATTTCATCCTCATCGGAAATTTCTATAATTTCACCATTTTCCATATAAATTATATAATCAGATGCGTCTTTGGCAAAACGCATTTCATGGGTAACGATAATTTGTGTCATTCCTTCCGCATCGAGGTCACGCATGACCTGTAAAACTTCTTCTACCATTTCCGGGTCGAGGGAAGAAGTCGGCTCATCGTACAACATGACTTTCGGTTTCATCGCCAATGCCCGAGCAATGGCTGCCCGCTGTTTTTCACCACCGGATAGGCTCCAGGGATAGCGTCCGCTTAAACTTCCTAGCCCAACTTTTTCAAGCAATGACATCGCCAAAACTTTAGCTTTTTCCAGCTGTTCGTGCTTAACAACTACTTGGGCAAGGGTAACGTTTTCCAACAGAGTTTTATGGGGAAATAAATTAAATGACTGAAAAACCATTCCCACATTCTGGCGCAATTCATGGGCTTGCTGCCAAAAAAAATCCTCATTTCTTTCATGGTCCACCGCACGCAACCGGACACCGTCTATGGTAATTTCTCCATCATCCAACACTTCCAAACAATTTAAACATCGCAGCAACGTTGATTTCCCGCAACCGGATTGCCCTATTACCGAGACCAAATCACCACTTTCTATTTTGAAAGATACATGCTTTAAAATCCTATTTTCACCATAATCTTTGCAAAGATTCGAAATACTAATTAAAGGCTTTTGACAATCCGACATTTTCTAAAAACTGTTAGCTAATAAAACACAAATTTATCTCGCTTCTTGTACTTTTTGGCGAAAAGTAAATAGTAAAATTACTATACCAACACAAATAATGCTATCGGCAATGTTGAATACGGGCCAACGGTAAAATTTTAAATCAATGCTTATGAAATCGATCACATATCCGCGAAAAATTCTATCAAGCGTATTGCCAAAAATCCCACCGAAAATCATTGCCGCTAGAATTTTTTGAAAGGATGTGTCAAGTTGTTCGTATATGAGACCTAGGATAACCATTGAGACGATACCCAATATGGCCAAAATAGACGAATGGCCCACAAACATGCTCCAAGCTGCTCCCGTATTTTCGGAATAGGCAAAAGACAGGAATGAATTTATTCTAATAATGTTATTTCTTATAAAAGCTCGTGCAGTTGCCTTGGTTATTTGATCTATCGAGGTAGTCAAAAATGCAATTATAAGACAAAGGTATCCGATAAAATTATTCATCATCTTTGGTTTCAAAGTCTGCTAACTCATCGGTCGATTGGTCAATCTGGAATATCGAACCGCTCGAAGCTTCTACCGGTTTATTTTTTTCTTTTTCTTTTTCCATCTGACCTTCGATCGAAAATCTGGCAAATGGCACGGCTAGCAATCGTTGGGGTTCTATGGGCTTCCCCGTTAATTCACAAATGCCATAGGTCCCATCATAGATCCGCTGGATAGCTTCTTCAACTTCGGTCAGTGCTTCCTGTTCGTTGGACATTAGTGTTATGGCAAACTCCGAATCGAAGGACTCAATTTCATGGTCTACGGGATCTTGTTTGGTATCGCCAACGGAAATGGCCAGGTTATCCGCCGTTAATTTTGAAAGATCCTTCTTGAGATCATTTTTCAATTTTAACAGGAGCTTGTAGTATTTTCTGTATTTTTGAGGAACTTCATCTGGATTCTTATCCCGGCTATTAGTTTGGGCGGAATGCGTGGGATCGAACCCGAAAATATCAGCAATGGATGCCGTCCCTACTTTTTGCGGAGTCGGCGTATTAATCTGCTGGGCTATGATATCCTTTTTCTTCCCAATGACTTCCTCCTGATTTTCCGTTTCATCCGTTTCATTTTTGGCCTTTATTAGTTCACGGGCATCATCTATGGAAAAAACGGAATCATCATTTTTCCTGATTCTGGGAAAATGTTTATTTTTCGTCTCGTTTTGGGATATCTGATCAATGTTTTCTAGAACACTCATGTCGTTGTAAATGTTATTTTAAAAGATCCGCATACTTTTCAGCGAGCGCCTCAAAACATTTTTGAGACACTTTACCAAATGGTCCGGCATCCACGAGGCTATCGACCCATTTCCAGCTGCGGGGGCATTTTTCCCCACTTGCCGTGGTTATTTCAACCGAACAGTGCCCTTCGGTGGCTATTTCTTTGATTTCAACCTGGGACACTATGAATATTTCGGGTAAAATTTCCAGATATTTTTGCAACAACGGAAATATTTTGTCTTCGGAAGAAATCTCGATAATCGCCTTGGCATCGAGGGATTGCCCGATTAATTTGCTTTGCCTAGCCTGCTCAAGTCGCTCATTGACTTTTGTTTTGAACGACAATAGGGTATCGAATTCCCGTTCCTCGTTCGAAAAATCTCCCATCGTACTCGCATTTGGCCAGTCCATCAATTGGATATAAGACTCTCCAAAATCACTATCGTTCAACATATATGCCATTGCTTCGTCGCATGTAAATGTAGTTATTGGCGCAAGCAATGCAAGAAGCATATTAAAAATTATGTAAATTGCCGTTTGGGATGACCTACGTTCGTGTGAATTTGGAGCAAATGTATATAATCTATCCTTTAGAATATCATGATATGTGGCCGATAGTTCAACGGAACAAAATCTATTTAACAGCTGATAAACCCTGTGCATTTCATAGGAATCGTAGGCTGCCGTAACCGCCTCGATGAGATTTTTTGTTTTTTGCAGTACCCATTTGTCGACCAATGTCATTTTCTCCCGTCCAATGTGATTTTTTTCAAAATTAAAATCGAACAGATTCCCGATTTGAAACCGCAGCGTATTCCTAAAAGTTCGGTAGGTGGCGGACACATGGCTTATTATGTCATCGGAAATGGTTATGTCGTCGCGGAAATCTTCCGAAGAAATCCACAGCCTTATGACATCCGCTCCAAATTTGTTAACATAGTCATCGGCAGTCTGGGGCTTTCCGTCACTTTTGGAGATTTTCTTTTTATCTTCTCCGACAATAAACCCATGGGTTAGGACATTTTTAAACGGAGCAGTTGTTTCGCCGGAAATTATGCTCGTCCACATTGACGACTGGAACCATCCGCGATGCTGATCACTCCCTTCCAAATACATGTCCGCCGGCCATGCCAATGGAGCTTTCGTTTTTAAAACAGCCCGGTGGCTATTTCCAGAATCTATCCAAACATCCAGCGAATCCATGCACTTTTTTAGTTTTTTGGCGGCGAAACCATTCGGTAATTTGATCCCATCCAATAAAGTCTCTTCATTGGCCTCGAACCAGAAATCGGATCCGTGTTGACCAATTTTTTTTGCAACGCTACGAATAACCCGTTCGTCGAGTAATGCGTTGCCGGTTTCATCGTAAAATGCCGGCAATGGAATTCCCCAAACACGCTGGCGGCTGATGCACCAGTCGCTCCTCGAAGCAATGGCAGCCCTTATCCGATTTTCACCCCACGCCGGTACCCAATTTACACCGCCAACGGACGTTTGCATCCTTTCGCGCAAATTGTTTTTATCCAGGGCAATAAACCACTGGGCCATCGCACGGAAAATTACCGGTGTTTTGGATCTCCAGCAGTGGGGATACTGATGTCCATAGGGTTTCTTTGCCAACAGGGCTCGTTCCAAATTTAACATCTCGATGACTTTATCGTTTGCTTCACATTTGCCATCACTGTCGAGGACACTTATGCCAACCAATTCCGTAGGAATTTGCCCATCATCGACATATTTCCCGTCGTCGTCGAGTGGGCAATAAACATCCAGCTTATACTCGATGCCCGTATTATAATCTTCGAGGCCGTGCCCCGGTGCAATATGGACACATCCCGTTCCCGAATCGATTGTCACATAGTTTGCCAAGACGATTTGGCTAAACCTGTCGATTAGGGGATGCATCGTTTGTAATCCTTCCAGCTGGGACCCCTGAAAAGTTGCAGTGATACTAAAATTGCCAATGGCGCAATTTTGGACAAAGTCCTGTACCCTATCTTCGCAGACCAGGTAGTTTTCATGGCCGCAGTTTAGGATGACATACTTAAAATTTGGATGAACGGCGACTGCCAGGTTTGCCGGAATCGTCCATGGTGTAGTCGTCCAAATTATCACATAGGTCGCACCACTAATTTTCAAAGATGCAAGTGCCCCATCGCTGAGTTTAAATTTTACCCAGATCGACGGGCTGACATGCTCCCGATATTCAACTTCCGCCTCCGCCAATGCGGTTTTGCACGGTATTGACCAATAGACTGGTTTTTTGCTGCGATAGACTAGCCCCTGGGCAACACAATCTGCGAAAAAATTAAGGACACATTCCTCGTAGGCAGGATCCATGGTGCGGTAATCGTTGTCCCAGTCGGCGAGAATGCCCAGCCGTTCAAATTGGGAACGCTGTGTTTTTATAAATTTTCGGGAATACTCCGTGCATGCCTTGCGCAATGACACGGCATCGAAGTTTTCTTTTTTTTCGCGGAGCTCTTTGACCACCTTATGTTCTATGGGCAACCCATGGCAATCCCAGCCAGGGACATAGGGCGTCCGGAACCCCCGCATTGTCTTGTAACGGACGATGATATCTTTTAAAATCTTATTCAGGGCCGTCCCAATGTGCACGTATCCATTGGTAAAGGGAGGCCCGTCATGTAGGATAAACGGTTGCCCCTGGGCATTTTTTTG
>JAISRG010000074.1 GCA_031273725.1 Puniceicoccales bacterium | reverse complement strand
GCAAGCAATGCTCCTATCAGTGGAAGAAAAATAAAATCCAGCCTGAAATAAAACGCAGCACTTCTTTTGGGGAATATTTTCTTGAAGAATGGTATTGTCCCCTTCAATTCAGCAGCATACAAAGACAAAATATGCGCACAAACAGCCCCTAACCATGTAGTAAAGAATGTGCTACTAACAACCATTATGAAAGAGTTTATCATTTGCATTGCTTTCTAATTTTTCAATCATTTATTTGTTAGACTTGCTGGTAGGATGGCAACTTAAATTCTCTGCCTAAATCATTTCCATTAGCGAAAAGGGTGTAGTTAGCAACTAAATGCTGTGAAATATTATTGATTATTATCCGGTTATCGTTTTCATCGTTTGAAAACAAATTAGGCATTTCACATTTTTGCGATTTGATGTTGTTGATATGTTCATCGAGCGTTTTTGTTCCATTTTGAAACCGGTTAAGCATCACTTTGATTGCCTCGCTACCAATATCAACTCCAATCCAATTCCGGTCTAATTCATCGGCGGCGACAAGCGTTGTTCCTGAACCGGCGAAACAATCCATTACTAAATCCCCTTTATTGGACGAAGCAAGGATGATCCGTTTCAGCATATCAATGTTCTTCTCTGTCGGATAACCTGTTGTTTGTGTATTCTGATTGTTTATATCCAAATAATCAAGCCAAATATCCTGCAATGCAATGCCGTTGCTTTCGTCTAAATAAACTTTCCGGCGTGGATTGCCGTTTTGACTCCAGTATATTTCACCCTTATTATCTAACTCGTCCAATTTATTAGGTGTCAGTTGCCAATGTTTCCCTTCGGGAGGCATCATTCCTCGCCACATTTTACCAGTTTCGCCATTGCGTGTTCCGGGGGCGTGAACAGGAACACGTTTGTAGCGTCTTCTTGTCCCCTCTTCAATGAACGGATATTCTTTCAGTATCTTTTCATCAGTCCACGGGTCATATTGTTTATTCCAGACTGCATTGGTCGATTTGGTGTAAAACAAAATGTAGTCAGCAATATTACCGAATGAGTTTTTTGTGAAATTTTTCGACTTACATTTTTTTCGGGTAATCATACTGCGAAAATTGTTAGCTCCAAAAATCTTATCCATCAAAATTTTAATGTGGAAAACCATGTTTTTGTCGAGATGTACATAAATAGAGCCATCTTCCGACAAAAGTTCTTTCATTAAAATCAATCTTTCATGCATAAAGACTATATAATCATCGCCGATTAACAGGTCGGTATAGGCATCCTGTTGCTTTCGGGTTTGAAAAACACTATTGGTTGCATAAGGTGGATCAATGTAAATGAGGCGAACGTTCCCTTTCACTGTATTATCGCGTAGTAAATCATTCATAACAGTGAAATTGTCACCATAATACAAGCGATTTGCAGAATTTCCATTCTGCCATATCGGATGAAACATAAATTGTCCGTTTTCGGAAGTGCTTATTTGCACATCTCCATTCCATTTGGTTTTAGAAACGCCTGTTGCCATCGTATACTATATTTTAGTGGTTAGCCATTCTTTCGTCATTCGTTCTGTCACCATTCGTAAGGTTAGCACCATGATTTTATCTTCCCAACTTTTTTCCAAGGAGGCATAATCATTCCACATTGATCCCAAAAGAAGTCCTGGTCCATCGTTGATAAAAATGAGTTTTGTTTTTAGCCCTTGCCTTTTCGTATAGCTTAGAAACTCATTGGCACAATTTGCATAACCGCCTGTGCGATCGTCTTCTTGAGTACCGCCTCTGTCGGAATCGTAACGAGCCAACCCGATAGCAAGTATTTCATCTTTGTCCTTGATGACAAAATCAACAGGTCGGTTGGCATTAGGGTAATCGGCAAAAATTTCTTGCATTAAAATATCCTTACCCGCTCTTTCGGGTCCGATTATTTGTAGTCCGCTGAAGTTGCTACGGAAAAGTTCAAAAAAGCGTTCCGTTAAATCGTATCCTTTTTTGCCCCTGTCTTTGTATTCCCAAAGCAATGCACACATCACTTCATCATGTGAGGGGCGACTATTGAAAGCCTTTTGCACTTCATTAATCGGTCGAAACTTGCTGGCAAATTCTTCTTCAATTGTTGCGGCTTTGGTCTTTCGTTTTGTCATTTCAACAGGCAAAACAGGACAAACATATCTTTTAAAAATCCGCAATAGCTGAATTCTCATCCATGACTCCGAAATTTCCGTGATTCCAAAAAATAATCGAGAGGACGATTCGGAAGATTGTACCAATTGTCCGAAGAGAATTAAAACAGGTTTGTATAAAGTGCAAGCATCTTTCAAAATGTCAGGATAGTACTCTCCTCTTGCCAATGTTATCCAATTGGATGCATCTGACTTATAGTCAAAAAAAGATTTAACTTTCATATCGTTCATGAATTTAAAAAAGTAAAATTCCACCCTTCATCACAGGCAGTTCACGTGCTTCATCAGAAGCTAATTCTGCCAACTTGGGAGGTAATTTTATGCTCAACATACTCAATCCCACAAATCTTTCCTGTTTGTCGGCTTCGTTCAATGAAAAGGATACTCTATTGTCCATCGCTGTAAAATTTATGTGTAAAACATGAGCGCAAAGATAGCATTAAATTTTCAATTACACACAAACGGATCAAAATGGGGGGGTGCGCAGATTCAAGTTCTAAATGCGAATTTTCACTGTATTGTGTTAGAGTAGTTTAGCTCATTGAAACAGGAATAACTTTTGTAAGTATTTGGAATAGAGTTATTTCCCGTTTCAACAAGCCATCATT
>JAISRG010000034.1 GCA_031273725.1 Puniceicoccales bacterium | reverse complement strand
ATACCACTTACGGGGGAACGGACAGTTTGCCCATTATTCGTCAACATCATTATTTCATCATCGTCGGAAACGGTCAAGGCTGCGGCAATGCAGATATTTTTATGAAGTTTCATCGCGATTACACCGGAACCACCTCGCCGTTGCAACCTGTAGTCTTCAAACTTTGAACGTTTGCCCTGGCCATTTTCAGCGGCGAGGAGGAAAGTTTGATTGTTATCTACCACGGTCATCGCACGAACTTCATCGTTTTCTTTAAGCGTAATCCCACGGACTCCACGGGTAGCGCGCCCCTGGTCGCGCAAGTCATTTTCATTGAATCGAACGGACATGCCATGTTTTGTAATAATTACAAGCTCATCATTCCCGGTTGTCTTCAGGGCCTCTATCAGCATATCATCTTCATCGATGTTGATTCCAATGATACCTCCCCGGCGAACATTTTTATAGTCCGCCAGACATGTTTTCTTGGCAACACCATTTTTGGTACACATCACGAGGAATTGATTTTCCGAAAAGTCCTGGAAGCAAATCATGGCGGCAACGCGTTCGGATTTTTGCATCTCGAGAACATTCACCAATGCCCTGCCCTTCGAAATTCTTGAACCTTCCGGAATTTCGTAAACTTTTTCAACATATACGCGCCCGCTGTTCATAACAAACATCAGGTTGTCATGGGTATTGGCGGTAAACATGTGCTCGGTAAAGTCTTCTTCGTGCTGCCCAACCCCGATGACACCCTTGCCGCCTCGTTTCTGCGAACGGTATAAATTCGCCGGAGTACGCTTAATAAAACCATTGTGGGAAACGGTAATGAGGCAACATTCATTGGCGATGGTATCTTCAATCCTAAATTCTCCAGCATCGTGCTCAATTTTCGTCATTCTTGGAGAAACATACTTGCTGCGCATTTCAAGAAGTTCTTTTTTCACAAGTGCCAGCAGGTTTACACTACTCGATAAAATTTCCCGGAAATAGTCTATCAATTTTTTCAGTTCGGCATACTCATCCTCTATTTTGCCATGCTCCAGTCCCGTCAACTGGTAAAGCCGCATCTCCAAAATTGCTTCGGTTTGACGTTCCGAAATGGGATATCTGGCAATGAGTTCAATTTTTGCTTCCTCGCGGTTGGCGGATTTCCTAATGATACGCACGAAATCATCCAAATTGTCCAGTGCAATTAGAAAACCCTCTAGAATATGTGCCCGTGCTTCTGCTTTCTTTAGGCGAAATTCCGTCCTGCGGGTTATGACATTTTGGCGATGTTCAATGTAACATTCCAACATTTCCTTGATGTTCATTTGCTTTGGGCGAAATTTGTCCAAAGCGAGCATGATCACACCGAATGAAGATTCCAATTGGGTATGCTTAAACAATTTATTGACAACGACACTGGCTATGGCATCCCGTTTCAGCTCAACAACTATGCGGGTTCGGCTATCCGACTCATCGCGCAAATCACTGACCTCGTCCAAAACCTTCTCATTGACCAAATCGGCAATCTTTGTCACCAACATGGCCCGATTGACGGCATAGGGAATTTCAGTGATAATAATTTGTTCTTTTCCATTGGGTAAAGTCTCAATGGTCGTCACCCCTCGAACCTTCACTATGCCACGCCCCGTGGTCAAATAGCGCTTGATGCTGTCAATCCCAACGACGACACCCCCCGTTGGAAAATCGGGACCGTGGATAATGTCACACAGCGCTTCAACGTTGATATTCGGCTCATCGATAATTGCACATGCCGCATCTATAATCTCAGAAAGGTTGTGGGGGGGGACATTGGTGGTCATCCCGACGGCAATGCCCGTCGAACCATTCATTAGCAAATTCGGAAGTGCAGATGGTAGAACGCTTGGTTCCGTCGTGCTCTCTTTGTAATTGGGGACAAAATCTACGGTATCCTCGTCGATGTCGCGGAGCAATTCTTCCGAAACGTTATGCAACTTACATTCCGTATAGCGGTATGCCGCCGCTGGATCACCATCGATGGAACCGAAATTGCCCTGGGGAAAAATCAGCGGATATCGCATTACCCAATCCTGTGCCAAACGGACGAGGGTATCGTAGACGGCTGTATCGCTGTGGGGGTGATAATTTTTAAGAACCTCCCCAACCACACCGGCACATTTGTCAAACTGGCGGTTAAACATTAGGCCTTCCCGCAGCATGGCATACAATATTCTTCGCTGCACGGGCTTTAGGCCATCGCGGATATCGGGAAGCGCACGGCTAATGATTACCGACATCGAATAATCAATATACGACGTCTGCATGACATCCGTAATATTTGTAACAGTTATTTTTTCTTCCGTACTCATCATATGTCCAAGTATAGTGCATTCAATGCATTGTCTTCGATAAATGCACGGCGAATTTCAACATCTTCCCCCATCAGCATGGAAAATGTTGCTTCGGCGGCGGCGGCATCGGCGATTGTAACCTGCAATAGGCGGCGTTTTTCCGGATCCATGGTGGTTTCTGCCAATTGGTCCGCATTCATTTCTCCCAAGCCCTTATACCTTTGGATGGTTAAACCCTTGCGGCCAAGTTCCCGGATCTTTGCAACCATTTCGAGGCCAGAAAATATTTCCAGGCGTTCGGATTTTTTTGCATCGGCTGGTCCGATTTCACTCAAAAAATACCTCGGCTGGTCCGTTGGCGCAAACGTTGCTATGTCAATGCCAAGCGCTTCAAGCTTTTTGAGGCACTCACACATTTGTTGTGCCCCATAAATCTCGTGTGCGGAAATCCTTTGCCGAACAATTTGGCCATTGAGTTCAATGTCCCTGGAAATGGCCCCATCGAAACCACCGCCATCGATGTTATTTTCTAGAAAGAATCCTGCCCGATCTTCCTCATCTCTCAAAAATTTAAAACTTTCCGTATGCCCCGTACGAATCCTCACCATGTAACGTGGCAAAGTCCTGGTCTCGATATCATGGGCATCCAAATATGTCGGCAACGCACACCCATTGCGTACCACTCCACTGCCCAATTGTTCGAGGCGGGAAAAGATACTAACAATTTCCGAAACATGATTTTTGTCGAATACATGTTCATCCCGCGCCCGGACCAGGGCCATATCTTCCATGCCCAGCTCGAGCAAAATTTCATTCAATTGGTCATCGTTGTCAACGTACCGTTCCTTGCGCTTTCTTTTTATTTTATATAGTGGTGGCTGAGCAACGTAGATATACCCACGTTCGATAAGCTCTTTCATCTGCCGAAAGAAAAATGTCAACAGCAACGTCTGAATATGGGAACCATCGACATCGGCATCGGTCATAATTATGATTTTATGGTAGCGACATTTGTTGGCGTCGAATCCCCCCACGTCGTTCGACGAACCAATGCCCGTTCCACAGGCAGTAATGATTGTACGAATGGCATCGCTGTTTAGCATTTTATCCAAACGGGCCTTTTCCACATTCAAAACTTTTCCCCGCAAAGGCAAAATCGCCTGATATTTCCTATTCCGGCCTTGCTTTGCGGAACCACCGGCCGAATCTCCTTCGACGATAAACAGTTCGCAAAGCGATGGGTCTTTTTCCGAACAGTCTGCTAATTTTCCTGGCAATCCACCCCCCGACAATGCTCCTTTTCTCACGGTTTCCCGTGCTTTTCTAGCGGCTTCGCGGGCACGCGCTGCATTGATACATTTGTCGACTATTTTTTTTGCCAAAGCCGGGTCGGTTTCAAAGGTATACTTCAGGTTGTCTCCCACAATTTTCTGGACGATACCATCCATTTCCCCGTTCGACAATTTTGTTTTCGTCTGTCCTTCGAAGCGAGGATCGGGAACTTTTACGGAAATTACGGCGGTTAATCCTTCCCGAACATCGTCACCGGAAATTATGGGATCCTTTTCCTTGAGCATATTGCTCGACTTGGCATAGGCGTTGATCACCCGCGTTAGTGCCGTTCTAAATCCCGACAAATGGGTCCCCCCCTCCACGTTGCAGATCGAATTTGCATAGGCATAGATTTGATCGGAATAGCCATCGTTGTATTGTAAAGCGATGTCGACGGTCGTCTTCAATTCTGGTTTGTCCGGATCTGCCACCGCCTCGCCGTGAATGAGGATCGGCTCACCGTGTAAGATCGTTTTCCCCCTATCTAAAAATGACACAAACTGCCTAATTCCCTCATCAAAGCGAAAAACTTCCGATTTTTCCACCCGTTCATCGTTCAATGTGACTTGAATGCCCGGGTTCAAAAATGCCAGTTCCCGCAACCTTTTTGCCAAAATTTCATATTTAAATTCCCTGGTCGTTAGAAAAATTTCCGCATCCGGTAAAAATGTGATTCTTGTTCCCGTCTTTTGACTGTCCCCTATGATTTTCAGCTTTTCGACGGTTTTGCCCTTCGCAAATTTCATGTAATGGACGTGCCCGTCCCTGCGAACCTCGACATCAAACACCTCCGAAACCGCATTGACACATTTTGCTCCAACCCCATGCAATCCTCCGGAAACCTGATATGCTCCTTTCCCAAATTTTCCACCCGCATGTAGATTTGTCATCACGAGTTCCAGTGCCGGAATTTTATATTTTTCGTGGATATCTACGGGTATTCCCCGGCCATCATCTTCAACGGAACAGGAACCATCGACATGCAACTCCACCCTGATCGTTTTGCAATACCCGGCCAATGCCTCATCTATCGAATTATCAACTATTTCAAACACGCAATGGTGTAAGCCCCGCTCATTGGTATCCCCGATATACATGTCCGGGCGCTTTCTAACGCCTTCGAGCCCCTCCAACTTTTGAATCTTTGTTGAATCATAATCACTTTGGCCAATATTCATATTTCTTTTTATAAAATTTCCGCATACAAATTTTCATGTATTTACGAACAAGCGCCTTCATAGTGATCGATAGCAAAAAAGCAAACAAAAATTTAGAAATAGCCCATAAAACTCAAATTATGGCGAAACATAACAAATGGTTCCGGTGGTCTTGCCTTCGTACATCGACCGGTTGTTGCCTTAGAAATAACGATTAATTGGCGGCGAAATTGTTCTTAATTCTTGAAAGCCCGCGTGCACCATATTATTATTCTATACAAATCATAAGTATTATTATTATGGGATGTAAATATGTCGATAAGCCGTCCAAACCTTTATTTAACAGGAAATGCCAAAATTGAAAATGTTAGTAACTTTGTTGAAAGTGTATGACCAAATGTTAATATCTCAGTCTAGGAACCAGTTGTTAACACGTTATTCACAGGTTTTGCAGAAAACATTAAGAGTTGTCGGTTTTTTTAAATTGATGGTTTTTAAAAAATTCGAGAAACCTGAAAATTTTGCTTGACTTATAACACTAAATGTTTAACGTAACGTTTCGTTTTGGATGAAGGAATCAAATGGCAAATAAAAAAGCGGCAAAGAAATCAAAAACCCAATCGCAAAGGCGAGCGTTGGAAAGCAGTGGTGTGTTAGGCAAAATAAGGACGCTTGCAAAGAAGTTGCGAGTTTCCACAGGAGATTCGAAAGATGTTCGGCAAGTGGCCATTGAATATATTTCAGCCTTGGATAAAGCAGCAAAACGGCGTATTGTTCATAGGAATTTTGCCAATAGGCGAAAAAGCGGCGCCGCTCGGTATTTGTTTGTTTGAAAATTTCTCCCATCCCAATCCCATCCAGCCCTCGGTAGAATGTAATTCTGTCCGGGGGCGTCTGTTTGGGCGTGAGTTGCAAAATAGAAATCCAGAAAAAATCGAGTCAAATATTTGTCATAATCTAGAATTTGGAAACATTAGGAGAGTTTTATGGTCGATTAAAATAAGTTTGCCTTTTGGTTGAAAGAGGAGAAATAAAGCAACATGCAAAGAAAAGGAAAGGTGGTCCAGGAGATTCTACCCAGACAAAGCAGAGATGATATTTAGAACGATTCAACCGCATTCAAAATTGCACTGGTTATTTCTTTGTTTGATTTTGTGCCAATTCCACGGAGAGAAATAAATAGATAGTCGTGGGATTGTTTGAAATATTTCCCATTTAGCCTAAAAGCTTCCCGAATTACCCGCCGGATCCGATTCCTTGTGACCGCATTACCGATTTTTCTCGACGTAATTATCCCAATTCGTGGGGCAGCATAATGACTGGGTGCATTTAAGATTGGCCGTTCGAGGGATTTTAAAATAAACACTCCGCAATAGACACTCTTCACATCCCCGGATCGAAATTTTTCAAAATCAGAAGATTTTCTCAGGCGTTGGCTTTTAAATAGCCGAAACATTTGATGTGAATTTTATAGGCACACACAGATTTTTTTGCGCCCGATACGCCTGCGTGCTGATAATACCATGCGCCCGCCCCGCGTTGCCATGCGGGCACGAAAACCGCACTTTCTGATTCTTTTCAAATTCGATGGATGATATGTTGGTTGCATAATGTACCTTGCTGATCTTAACTACTGCCAACAAAAAATAAATTTATCATATGTCAAGATTCGATTGGTAAATTTTCCGAAATTTAAAAATTTTAGTCAATGTTATTTACAAACCTTTCCAAAATTTTACCATGGGATATTGATGCTTAATTTTTCGTTTAGGCAGGCAGGATTGAAAATGAAATTTAGTAAAAAATCATGGAAGATAGGGAGCCTGATTTTAATCGTATTAATTGTTGCAATAATATTGTTTTCGTTGCCGATGAAAAACATACATAGTTCCGATGGAAAAGTTGCTCCGATATTGTTCATCCTATCTGGGCCTTCTGGGGTTGGAAAAGATACCGTTGCGAAGAGACTCCTGCGGGCGGTCGGAGATAAAAATTTGAAAAAAACAATCACAACTACTACCAGGCAGCCACGGAAGGGAGAAGTCGATGGCGTAGATTATCACTTTATTAGTAGGGAAGAATTTCTCAAACGGATAGAAAGATCGGAATTTTTGGAATATGCCAACGTCCACGGAAATTACTACTATGGTTCTTCGCGAACGGATATCGAGTCGACTCTATCGGCGGGAATTAATGTACTTTTATTGATCGATGTGGCGGGGGTTGAACAAATTTTAAAACAAAAAAACAGCTTTCGCGTCGTTACCATTTTCATTGCGCCTAAAAGCTTGGATGAGCTCAGACAAAGGATCGCCGGCCGGGGATCCGAAACAGAGGAATCAATGGCCAAACGTCTTCAAACGGCAGAAAACGAAATAAAGAAAGCTGCAATATATGACTACGTTATCACAAGTGGTTCGCGAGATGAAGATTTTGCAGCTCTCTTGGAAATATACGAAAAAGTTCAAAATAAATAGTCTTTCCGTGGATTGACTTTTTCACTAAAAGACAAATTCCTTGTTTTTGACCAACTAGCGATTATATTTCCCTCCTATTTTTCGGGAAGAATAGGCTCGTTTTTCGAGCTTCAAATGTTTCTCTGCCAATTTGGCAAGCTGTGCAAAAGGTAATCCTATGAGAAAATAGATACAAGCAACGACTGCTCCCATTCCAAAAAAGTTAAACGAATTGCTAGCAATCAACATATAGGTTTTCGTCAATTCAACTATCGTGATCAGCGAAATCAGGGATGAATCTTTTAGAATAGCAATGAAATCATTCGTAAGCGGAGGCAAAACAAACGTAAATGCCTGCGGGAGAATAACATGGCGCAGGGATTGCCATTGGTTCATTCCCAATGCCCTCGCCGCTTCCATCTGGCTATAGGGAACGGCTGCCATTCCTGCACGAAAATTCTCTGCCTCATAGGCGGCATAATTCATTCCAAGGGTTAGTATTCCTGCGACCAATGGAGGGAGGGTTATCCCTATGCAGGGAAGGCCGTAGAACACAAAAAACAGCTGTATCAAAAGGGGAATCCCCCGTAAAAATTCTATCATTGAAATGGCAAAAAAACTTATCCACTTGGGCATGTATACTCGCATAATTGCTAGGCAAAGCCCAAGGACTATGGCCACACACATTGCTAGAATTGATATCATTAGGGTGACGCAAGCTGCTTTTAGGAAAAAAGGCAGCGCCTGGGAGTATTTGATGGTTACCTGGTCACGTCGCTTGGAAAGTTCAGAATTTGAACCCGGCTGATCTATTTTTGATTCGTCGGCTGTTTCACGCAATTGGGAATAAAAGGAGTTATGAAGATTCCACTTTGATACGATTGCATCGAGGGATCCGTCCCGTTTCATATTCCCGATGACATCATTGATGGCGGCCATGAGTTTGCCGTTTTGTGGGGCTAATACGATGGAATACCTTATCTCATCAAGCTCATCAATGATTTTTAGGCCCGACAGCTTTTTAACGTAGTATGTGGCAACTTGTCCATCCAGTAGGATTGCATCTATGCGTTTGTCTTTTAGGTCTGAAATGGCGCAGTATTCATTGGGGTAGCCGATGACTTTGACATCTTTTAGGCTGTTCGTTAAAACACTTTCCGCCTTGGAGCTTCGTAGGACGCCGACAACAACTCCACTACAATCGAGTATGGATTTGATATTGTTGGTATTCGTGCGAACGATGAGTGATAGGCCGCAAGCATAGTATGGGCTCGAAAAGAGGACATTACTTTCCTTCCCTTCTTCCGGCGAAAAACCGTTGATGACCACATCGTATAGATTCCTCTGGAGGCCCGAAATTAGGCTATCCCAATCATTTTGATGAAATTCTGTCCTGCGTCCGAGCTGTTTCGCAATGTGCTCTATGACATCTTTTTCAAAACCAACAAGATTTGATAAGTTCCCGTCCTCGTAGAACACATTCGGGGCTCCGCTTTCCGCATCGGCAGCCCAACGCAACACTGATTCATCGGCTGATAGAATAGATCCGAACATCAACAATATGATAAAATAAAAACTTTTCATTACATGTATCGCTTGAGAAATCTACGGGTTTTGTCATCTTGTGGGCTTGTAAAAATTCATCCTCGTCGGAAATTTCTATAATTTCACCATTTTCCATATCAATTGTATAGTAAGATGGGCCTTGGGCGAAACGCATTTCAGGGTTAACGATAATTTGTGTCATTCCTTCCGCGTCGAGACCACGCATGACCTGTAAAATTTCTTCCTCCATTTCCGGGTCGAGGGAAGAAATCGGCTCATCGTGCAATATGACTTTCGGTTTCATCGCCAATGCCCGAGCAATGGCTGCCCGCTATTTTTCACCACCGGATAGGCTTCAGGTATAACGTCCGCTTAAACTTCGGAGCCCAACTTTTTCAAGCAACGACGTCGCGAAAACTTTAGCTTTTTCCAGCTTTTTGTGCCTAAAAAGTATTTGGGCAAGGGCAACATTTTCCAAGAATGTTTTCTAGGGAAATAAATTAAATGACTCGAAAACCATTCCCACATTCGCAAATGCCATAGGCCCCGTCATAGATTCGTTGGATAGCTTCTTCGACTTCGGTCATTGCCTCTTGTTTGTTGGACATTGGTGTTATGGCAAACTCCGAATCGAAGGACTTAATTTCATGATCGACGGGATCTTCTTTGGTATCGCCGACGGAAATGTCCAGGTTATCAGCCGTTAATTTTGAAAGATCCTTTTTGAGATCATTTTTAATTTTAACAGGAGCATGTAGGATTTTGTATGTTTTTGCGGAATTTCATCTGGATTCTTATCCCGGCTATTATTTTGAGCGGAATGCGTGGGATCGAACCCGAAAATATCAGCAATGGATGGAGTCCCTACTTTTTGCAGAGTCGGCGTATTACTCTGCTGGGCGATGATATCCCTTTTCTTCTCAATGACTTCCTCCTGATTTTGCGTTTCGTCCTTTTCTGTTTTGGCTTTTATTAGTGCACGGCATAGTCAATAGAAAAAACGGAATCATCATTTTTCCTGATTCTGGGAAAATCTTTATTTTTCTTCTCGTTTTCGGATATCCGATCTATGTTTTCGAGAACACTCATGTCGTTGGAAATGTTATTTTAAAAGATACGCATCTTTTTCGGCGAGGGCCTAAAAACATTTTTGAGAAACTTTACCAAATGGTCCGGCGTTCATGAGGCTATCGACGCATTTCCTGCGGCGGGGAATTTTTCGCCACTTGGC
This sequence comes from Puniceicoccales bacterium, assembly GCA_031273725.1. Lineage (GTDB taxonomy): Bacteria > Verrucomicrobiota > Verrucomicrobiia > Opitutales > JAIRKQ01 > JAIRKQ01. The sequence continues at coordinate 347 of JAISRG010000034.1, read as the reverse complement.
GTGGTTATTTCAACCGAACAGTGCCCTTCGGTGTCCATTTCTCTGATTTCAACCTGGGACACTATGAATATTTCGGGTAAAATTTCCAGATATTTTTGCAATAATGGACATATTTTGTCTTGGTTCGAACTCTCAATAATCGCCTTGGCATCGAGGGATTGTCCGATTAATTTGCTTTGCCTAGCCTGCTCAAGTCGTTCATTGACTTTTGTTTTAACCAACAATAGGTATCGAATTCCGGTTCCTCGTTCGAAAAATCTCCTACCGTACTTGAATTTGGCCAGTCCATCAATTGGATATAAGACTCTCCAAAATCACTATCGTTCAACATATCTGCCATTGCTTCG
>JAISRG010000002.1 GCA_031273725.1 Puniceicoccales bacterium | reverse complement strand
AGACTACACCAAGTGGCCAAATTTTTACCAGTGAAGGCTTAGGGAGATTTTGAGACCGAATTGAAGACATGAAAAATTGAAAATGAGGTCACTTAACCAAATCTTCATTCCCGCCATTGGGGAGGTCGTTGCCATGGCCAGTACTGAAGTTGTTGGAATTGCTGAATTGATTAAATGCAAAGCCACACATCACGCAGCCTAAAAAAGGCGGCGGAAAGCTCAACTGGACACTAGAGAGGCGATATGACGACGAAAGTACACACCATCCGCGATGAAAAGAGCCAGACCAGGAAAGTTCCCGGTCTCCACACAGACTCCTATGCCCCTTCACCCAAAAACATTATTCCCAAAGCCCGTCGAAACCACCCGGATAACACGAATGTTAGTAACCCCCTATGGTCGATTTCATGTTTATGCTACATTGCAGCAACCCTCACCGTGGGTATAACTTTTTTCACAATCCACAACATCCGCGGCACATATGGGCTCCAATTCAACATTTTCTGACGATAGATAGTTTCGCAACCTATACCTATGGGCAAACGGAGCACCTTCATCCTCATCTTTAAATTCTGCAACGAATACCAAATCTTGATCTTCCTTTTCGACACTGGTCAACCATGTTCCTCCGGAATGCATAAGATGCAGTGTATTTAACACTATAATAAGCGATTCCGGCAATCTTGACAATTTACCAGACCTTTCTAACTCTGAAAATAGTGCTTTGGTACAGAGGGTTAATTCACTGCAATATTTTGGAGAAAGTTTTCTCAATTTTTTTGCCACTTCTGCGTATTGCACAAACCTAGGATTTTCTACAAAACCTTCTACCCACTTTAGTACAGGAACAATGGCTCCATCGCTATACTTCTTCGCATGACCTTTCCCAATAGGAATAGGGAGTATAGGACCCAAACCATACATTTCTTTCCCATATTTTCTCTCTGCTTCTTCAGATGTTATAACCGTTACTTTACTTGTCTCTACAGGCCTCCATCCCGGAGGAATCCAATCTCTACCACTGTTCGAAATTCTACTGCTGTCCATAATAACCTTCTTTGTTAAAACAACCTTATTTTTATTTTCCAAGTGTCAAGCCTTAAATCATATTTTGAGTTCAAAGACTTCCTAATTTCACCTTTTTATAGATTGCTTATAGATAAAGACTTGTTTTAAATATATTTTCTCAAACTCAGTTCCCCGAAAAGTTCCAAATTCAAAGGTTGGAGGAGTGCCATCCGTTTTTCTGACCGCCAGGCGAGGAATATCCTGCGACATGTCCCAACCACTCCAATTGCGATCACCGATAGGATAAGGTTTCCCCGAGGTCATATTGTCCAAGTCAAGTGCTCGTAAGCTTTCAATGTGTATATTTTCCGAATGCCATGAATGGTCGTACCCACCAACACTTTCTGTACCCACCGAATGTGTCGATATGCGCATGTAATAATTTCCAGACTCATGCTGCCTTTCTGCATGTTTTTTTAACTCTCCCACAACATTTACGACATCCTGAGAATTTGTACCACCAAAGATCATTTTTTTATAAGCACTCAAATATCCACTACGGCCAGCATACACAGACATTGTGTCAAAATTGAAACTAGTATCTATTCCTATTGTCCTCCCTTTACCAAAATTAGAGGCCTGAAATAAATTAGCGAACAGTAGGTCATTCAAGTTGTGTATCGGTAAATCAAGTTTGTAACTCGTGTGGCTACCGGAAGATGCCTCATATTTTATACCTTCCTCTCGCCACCTATTTATTTGCTCGCCGATTTTGCCACGATCTCTACTCTTAATGTCCTTAAATACTTTATCTCTGTCACCCCCACCATGTTTCAAATCAACGGTAACATAATTTGCTGTTCCCACTGTTTTTATTGTTGTTGGCTGAACTTGATGCCCACTTGGAAAAGTGTATCGGCCATCGCCTTGCAGCATTTGTACATACATGTCGATTAATCGTTCCGGATGATTGTGGATTTCTTCATTGATGAGGGAATTTATCGTGCATGTTGGTAGGAATAATTGCCTATGGGGAGTGAATAGGGAAGCTAATATGGCTTCGCTAGGGCTTAACAGGTGCGTTCTGTCCATTGACATGGCTTGGATGATACTTGTTCCTTGACTTCCCAAATGGGAAATATCTTTTACCCTATTTAGCTCGGATCGCACCGAATTTGTATCGTTCAAAAGTTTCCTACATATTTCATGCATTTGCGAACGCATATGTGCAACCTTAGGAATATGACAGAGTGGTGGTTGTGTAAAAAAAGAATCTTGTTCCAGGAAGAGTTTTAATGCGCATACTTTGTTGATATCAATATTACCTTGTTGATCAAAACAATATCGTGCCATTTCGTTTGAAATATTTTGCCAAACCTTACGTGCATTTCCCAAAAAAAGATTTCCTAGCGCATCAACAACGGTTTTCCATTCACTTGCATTTACAGGACCGTCCACTCCAAAGAATCCCCTAGTGATTCCACGCTCGAACGCTGGACGCATGATTTGAAGTTCCCTAGCCAGAAGCCTCATTTCGTTTCGATGTGCAAGATTTGGCAAAGCTCCTTCATTGATGAGAGCTATCAAAAGGTTTGGATCAGAAGAGATTAGTTTATCGGCAAAGGCTTTTGAATCTTCTTCTGATAATAGTGCCAATAGTTGCCTCTTAGTATGGGTACTATTTGTTGCATCATTTCTGACAAGCGCACTCAAATTGTCGGTAATATTACCACTTTGTAAGAGATTGAGTGCTTCTCTTGAGCTCAATTTGCCGATATTCCACTTGTTGCAAGCCAGTATACTACCTGGTTTAGGTAAGTTATCTGTAACAAATTTTAAAATTTTGCCATTTAATGTAGATTTGTCAATTACCCCACCAAAGCTTAATGCTCCAGGCGCACTTTCCAATTTTTTCAACATATCTTTTAGCTCTCCACTAAGTAGGAGGTTGTTACAAAATGAGCCTAAATAGGAAATTATAGCATCTTTGTGCCCATTAATAAAAGTATCGAAAGTATTGGCAGGAGCAGGTGCATTTGCTTCTGCCCACGCTAAAAGTAGAATACAACATTTTTTAGCGTCATTTGATGATGGCGTCCTACCGTCGGCTCTACCTTTACATGCTTCAGCTAGGCTTTTCAAAATTTCCTGCCCATTTGCACTTGATCGTAAAGTATTTAATTGGTCAAACAATGTCCCATTTGTTAAATCATTGAAGATTAGCTCTTGTTTAACTTCAGGAGTTAGTTTTTCGACATGCCATTTTGTCTTACATTTAGATAAATCGGTCGGGATGGGCAGACTATCTTTGATAAATTTAAAAATTTTAGAATTAATGTCTGCATCTGATTTACCTGCAGCCGCACTTTCCAACAAACTCAGTAACTTTGTTTGTTTGTCCACTGAAAGATTATTGAAATCAGAAACTATAGAATCCTGATTAAGAGGCGGATTGGCAAACGCTAATCCCCGAGATTTACAATATGCCAAATACAGTATCTGTAACTCTGGATTATCTTTAAATAATTCCCATGAGAGACGGGAATCATTCTGACCGTCATCTAATCTGATCATTTGGTCAAACAATGTCCCATCTTTCAAAGCTTTATTTATCAGTATTTGTTTCTGTCTTTGATGTAAACTTGCCACGTTTTCAGCCGTACATTCAGATAACTTCATCGGTGTCAAGGGTTGAGGTCCTTGTGGTGCTGCATTCTGAGCATTACGACTTGGAAGATCTTCAGTGGTCTTAAACCTACCACCATGTGCATCATGGGCAACTTGAGGTTGTGCATTCTCTGATATCGACTTTAAGTTGATGAGAGAAGAGCTTCTTCTTACTTGATTTGATTGCGAATTATTTACTGCGCCAGGTATCGTTTCCATCTCATTGGAAAGCAAGTTTATAGATGTTTAGCGAAAATTGCAAGTAAAAAATAACCCCCTTTTTACATTTAATAGCTGTAAACTTTTTCTGTGGAGATTTTTCAACAAAAGAAGGCTTGCCCTGAGATACACCCAACCATCCGCTGGATAGTATATGGCGTATTGAGAGTATGTTGCCTTAATACAAGGACAAGACATAAAGTAAATAAAAAAACAGACCATTCTGCCACTAGCGCCATGCTGGTAGTGTGCATTGGGTCGTGGGTAGAGACGCTGCCAATCTTGCAAATTGCATTCAAAAGATTGAACCATGTCGAGGAGTTGGATTGATGTAAAGTAATTCCTGGAGGTTGCCATTGTCTCTGGTGTGGCCTTGGAATCTGCTCATGCGGGAGGGGTTGGAATTGGAAAAATCTGCACCGAGTGGCCGTAGAATTTTACCGAAGAGGTTATTTTTTACTTCCCGCTGCCAGTCATAAAGGAAACCTATGAATTTTCCGAGGGAAACGATGGCATGGATGGATTTGTTGCCGGAATAGGTGAGTGCGACAATGGGGAGGTCGATCTTGGAAAAGAATGCCAATTGGTTGTCGAGAGAAAATATAGGGTCGTTGTCATCCCCATCGAACTCCACAAGAGCATATTTGAACTTTCTCACAGCCGCATCACATCGATTCGACATCTTACCACTGCTATTCGCATGCATATTGCCGGATAGCGGATTGATGATAAAGAAGGGATAGCTGCCTTCCGTGTGTTCCAAGAGACTAATCCATTGATCTCTGGTATGGAGCTCCTTCGAGAACTTTTCTCCCAGGAGAAGAATATCGTCATTGGCAAATAGAGTGGATAGGAACAATATACCATCCCTCCTATTGCCATGGGGTTTGGGATTCGACACTTCCAGAAGGTCCTGCTTTGTGATTCCTTTTCCCAGATTAGCAATGGCAAGGAAAGTCTCTTTGGAGATTGTAACACTCCGTAGTTGTTCGGGACAGGATTCTTGTGGACGTTCATATTGCTGCCCATACCGTTTACCATGCCAATGGGAGGCAGGTGGGTTGCATGTCCGCCGAGCATGGGCAACTGCTTCCTCTACTTCCCGAAACCTATTCGCAGTTCGTCCAGTTTCCAGCATCCGTTGGCGCATTTTGTACCGCATTTCAGCATCCGATAACCCTTCCATACACCCATAGTTCGCAATCCGCAGCAGATGAGGATGGCAGGGCATAGCAGAACCTTTCAATGGCATATCATTCAATGCTTTGGAAAACTTGGACATGACATTGTACTCATTTCCCCTCTGGAGGTGGCAAAAATAGCAGGCTAGCAAAAATCGTCATCTTCTAATCCTTTATTTATGCGGCATCCATGGCATCTGCTACCCTTGCTACCCTTTTAGAAACCTTGCTGATTTTATACCCTCGAACTGCCCCTGGATTGGTTGAAAACCGCCTATGCTTATGTCATAGTTTTGGCAGTTGTCTTGCCTCCCTGTTTTTCGGAAGTGTTTAGGGTAGATGGCGCATAATTCTCCCAGCCGCATACCGAAACTAATAACATTTTTCGCCAATGTGCGTACACCATCCCGATGGGCTGGCGATTCCAGCATCCCCTCAAACAGTGCGCTGGTATTTCCAGAAAAGTTGATACCTTCTGGTAGCCCACTTCTCAAATAGTGGGAAGAGTGTAGGTAATCCAATATTAAGCCTTTCAAGGTTGATTCGGGGGTGCCCAATTCCACTTGCCGCTCGATGTCGGGATGAATGAATTCCTTGCATCCGAACGATGAACTTATGCAAAATTTCGGCGGAATGTATTCATACATCAGGTAGTGCAACAACCCAGATAATTCAGAATTAACAATATGGTCAAGATTGTTTCGTTCTTCAACGGTAACGGCATTTTTAAACAGTATCCACTTTTCTGGGTTCGTGCGCAGTGCCAATATACGTTCCCGTACACCTTCTGATAACGCTGGAAATGTTGAAAATGAATCTCGATCGCTATTGAAGGAGTATGTCACCCGTTGATAGAGTGGAGCGGTAAATGCATTTACGTGCTTTGGTTGTATCCACTGGGCACTACCAGATAGCATTGACTTAAGCCTTTGCCCATGATCTTTTCGCTGTTCATAGGTTCGTGTTCCTGTTTGGTCATCGATTGACAAATGGATGGCTCTTGCACAATCGGCATTGAATTCCGTCTTCCCTGTCATACTTTTGAATGGCTGACCAAGTACTCCACCAAAAATTTTTGTGATTAGGTTGGCTATATATGTTTTCCCTACCTGCGACTTTCCGCAAAGAATCAGCGTTAGCCCAGTTAGGCATACATCGTGAATATCCTTGCCATCGACATAGATTTCATAGGCATTGCGGTAGGCATGCTGCATCTCCTTCTTTTGGTTTTCTTACGCGAATGGCGAAATTAAAGAGGGAAATTAACGGCTAAAATACCAGCACAAATAGCAGAGAAAGCGGCTTGGGGAGGGCGAAAGCGAGATAAGGTAGCCCCAAAGAAATTTTTAAATTTTCCGATGACAGTTTCAACGATCGACCGTTTTTTGAGCAATCTTTTTTCTTCTTCAGAGTTGGGAGTCATATTTTGCTTACGTCGTGCGACGAGTCGCAATCCACGGGAAGATAACCGCTTTGCGAGCGGCTCAGAGCAATATCCTTTGTCTCCGATGACAATGCCTCGACGCCCGCGCAACAATTCTTCGGCACAGGTAACATCATGCAAGTTCCCGGGTTTTAGCGTAAACCCAATAATTTTTTG
>JAISRG010000063.1 GCA_031273725.1 Puniceicoccales bacterium | reverse complement strand
ATAGAAATTCTTGGGATTTTTTCATTTTTTTACTTCCCTGTGTGGTCAAAAAATGTAAAATAACTTAGCCACCTATGAATGACAAAGTTTTCTTAACTATCAATAAAACAATAGAGAGTGAAATCCTGGAAAAAGCTCTCAACTGTAAGAGTGGATGTGCCGTTACTGTAGCAGATTCAAATGGACAGCAAATTTCTATTGTTGGACCAAAAAAGGGAGGTGTTGAGGGCGGGGCCATTATCTCATTGCAAAATCGTTCGGTAAGTGTATCTTCCGAAGAATCAACAGACCATCCTCCTGTGCGAAGCAAGGAGCAAATCCAAGCGGCAGGAATTCAAGGGATTCATCGCCAAAGAAAGAGTAAAAGATCTTGTTTTTGTAGATGAATCCGGAATAAACCATCAAGACATCAAGAAATATGCCTGGTCGGAAAAAGGAGTTAGAGTCATCGGAGAAAGAAGCGGAGCTGCCCACCATAGGCGGACGACGGTTATCGCCGGGATATGTTGGAGAAAAATCCCCCGTTTTACTTCGATGATTACACGAATACCGACAATTTCTGAACTTTGGCTGGAAAAGGTTTTATGTCCGAAGTTGAAACCCGGACGTTGTCCATTTCTTTTGGCTCTTTATGAGTCCTGATCTTAATGAAAAAGCTGATGTGTTTGCCGAATGCAAATCGTTCTGGAAAAATCATCACCCGTCGAAAAAACAACCTTAAAATTGCACTTTTCCAAGAAGTTATAAAGTCGCTCTGGCCATTCCACAACCAAGATGTATGGCGGAATTAGAAAATCATCGAGCATTAGCGCATCCGTCGCCCGCTCAGATCCATCGAGGCGGTAGGCATCAATGTGTAAAAGCGAAACATTCGATGGGTAAATGTTCAAAATGTTAAACGATGGACTGCGGATGATATCGGGTATGCCGAGTCCACGGGCTAGTCCATGGACAAATGTTGTCTTGCCGGTCCCAAGATCGCCGACTAGGGCAATGGATGCGTTGTGCGGCAAGAATTTTGCAAAATTTATGGCTAAATTTTGCGTATCCTTTTCAGTTTTGCAGACTATTTCCTCATCAAACATTTGAGACATTGGAATCTAAAAGTATTCCGAATATGGTCGTTGCATTGAACAATGCATGTACTAATATCGGTTCACGCATGTCGGCACCATGTTCATAAATTCGTGTCAAGCACATGCCGAGCGTAAATAGTCCAACAAATGCCGATAGGTTCCAATGGATCAATGCAAAAATAAATGATGTGAGGCTTGCTGCGACAAATTTGCCCCCGCGTCCCTTCAACACCCTATATATGAATCCGCGAAAAATTATTTCTTCTAAAATAGGAGCAATGGCGATTGCCGTAATCACGCGAACGATTGTCGCAAGGGTGGTGCTTGGATTGTAAAACATTTGAACAACGTCCTGGGGAACAAGATCTATGTGCACTACCAAAGATTGCACAAACATCAAAAGATCGCCCCATATGACATGGACCCCAAGGAGTATTGGTAAAAATAGACCTAGGTTATAGATCGCTGATTTCACAACTTTCGAAAAAGGACGTGTACCGCGCATAATTTCTTCGTGAAACATGCGGAAAAGTTTGATGGCAACAAATATAATTATTAGCGATGTTAGGCAGCATATTATTGCAGATACATCATCTGTCTTTTCAAATTTTAAAACTTTGGCAAGGAATTCCAGCAATATTTGGACAGCCATAGAAAATATTTCAAATAACACACCGACACAAATAAATTGTCCCACGCCAACATTTAAAGCTTTGACGCCGATGTCATTGCTAGGTTTTATGTTTAATCTATGCAGCACGCAGACAACAATAAATGCCACTGTGCAGGTTTTTATGCAAAGTTCTATGAACATTTTTTGTCCATGAAGTTGCCATGGTGAGCAATTTAGTCAAGTATTTGCGGCAGAAATGGTTGATTTATTTAATTTGATCGCGTCCTTCATGGCATTGTCGACAAACAGCGCATCGAATTTGGCGAAACGTTTGAAATTTGTTTGCGAGGGCTGGCGTTGATCCGACATTTGGTCAAACTTTTCCAACCGTTGATACACAATGCATAGCAATGCCTCTGCAATTAGTGTTTTGTCTATCCCCAGGTCAAGCAATCTGGGAATTGCACTGGCAGCATCGTTGGCGTGCAATGTCGCCACGACACAATGGCCGGTAATCGCTGCCCGAATAGCAAGTTCCGCCGTTTCTCTATCGCGAATTTCTCCCACAAATATTAGGTCGGGATCATGGCGGAGAAAAGCACGGAGAGCGCATGAAAAAGAAAATCCAATGGGGGCATTGATATTGCTCTGTGAAATACCATCTATGCGTTGTTCGACTGGATCTTCGCAGGTTAGAATCTTGATTTCGTCACTTTTTATTTCGCGCAATACGCTATATAATGTAGTTGACTTGCCACATCCCGTAGGACCAACGAACAATGTTAAGCCGTTTTGATAGACGATATTTTTTAGAAAATTTTTTAATTCGTCGTACCCGCGCATCAGATTATCCAGGGCGAAAACATCGGCAACGTTATTTAATACGCGCAGTACGACACTTTCGCCATATTGCGTCGGCAAACATGATATGCGAAATTCGATTTCATTTCCGTCGATTACGCATGAGATGCTACCATCCTGTGGCAATCTGGTTTCGGAAATGTTTAGGTTGGCCAATACTTTTAGGCGAGAAAATATGGGTTTGGCAATCTCTTCGGTACAATCTTCAAGGGTTATCAATTCCCCGTCCACACGATAGCGTATAACAAATTTGCCGTCAAAGGTTTCAAAGTGGATATCAGAGGCATGCAGTGCAACCGCCTCACCCAAGGTTTTATCTATGAATCGTGCGATTGGGCTATCTTCTTGAAAAATTATGCTGTCTGCCATTGTCATAGGATCGTAGCGACTTCATCACCCATTAGGACATAGGTTTCCATGCCGGAGGCGGTATTTTCCAAAATATCATCCGAAAATTGTATGCGCCCATTTTCGAAGATCAGGATGACCGTCGAACCACCAAACTCAAAATAACCCTTTTCATCTCCCTTTAGTGTAGATTTTTTGGGCACAAAAGTTTGTTGAATGGATCCGACGCACATGGCCCCTATCTCGACCATTAAAACATCACCGCAGTTCTCCGTATGCAATAGTGTCGACGTTTTTTTATTCCTCAAAAAGGCATCAATTTTCCCATCCATTGCCCTTGGGTGGACGGAAGAGTATTCTCCCCTTATTAGAAAAGTCTTATGAGGTATGCAGGCGATTGGAAAATGAAACCTGTGATAGTCGATGGGAGAGAGCCTAGAAATTAGGGCACTACCATTGGTGAATTTTTTGGCAGTTGTTTTATCGATGATCAAATCTTCCACCGACAACCGTTCCCCTTTTACGAAAAATGGAGAAAGTTTTCTCATATTAACATATGCCAGATGCCTACCATCGACGGGGGCAACGATCGTATTTGGCTTTGGAGAAATTGGGCGGGCAGACGGTTTTAATTTTCGGATAAAAAAATCGTTGAATGATGTAAATTCGCTAATTTTTTTCTCGAAAGAGTCGCTTTTTAGGCCGTATTTTTCAACAAATGGTTTAATTTTTTTTCTACTAGTCGGGCTGGATGCGAACTTTCCAAAAATCATGGAAAAAAATTTTCGCTTGAATAATAATGCCGTTGCTAACTTCCCTATGCCCACCGAATGGGAAAGCCGTATCCATGGCTCTCCAACAATTTTTTCTTCTTCTACGGCATTGGTATAGCGATTAAAAAACACAATCTCTTTCATCAATTGGCTATGATAATTGTCACAATGAAAAAATCAATGGCTAAAGACAATTTAAGTTTTCACCTCCATTTATTTACCTCCATCCATAGTAAATTATGTTAGTACAGTTCGCCATAGCCGCCTTCAGCAGGCAACAGGATATGATCCGAATTCGGAAAGATACCACAGCAATACCCAGTGCAGGCAAGTCTAAACCGAATTAAATTAACACAATTAAAAAGGGGATGAGAGAAAATGGACATACAACATTTTAAAAATTTATCCTCCATAGTCTTAAAAATTTTTATTAAAAATTAAAAAACTATTCTTTTTTTGTTGATTTCTAATCTTTGATATGCTATGGACTCTAATTCATATATTTTATATAAAAATTTAATGAAAAGGACAATTTATGAAAAAAATT
>JAISRG010000012.1 GCA_031273725.1 Puniceicoccales bacterium | reverse complement strand
TTGCGTGTTTTCCCATATGATTTGACAAAATTGTTTGCCTCATTTCATTTTTAGCCACAGGTGAAGAATTTAAAAATTGACCTAGAGTCCCACCTAGGGAAACAAGTAGACTTAGTTATCGTAGCGGGAGAGCATTCGGGGGACCAGCACGCAGCGGAAATGCTGGCAGAAGTTAAAAAGATACGTCCGGATATCAATGTTGTAGCGTTTGGAGGAGTTGCCCTTAAAAATGCCGGGGCTGATTTGATTCTGGACATGACAAAATTTTCGGTGGTTGGTTTGTTTGAAGTTTTGTGTAATGTTTTCTTTTTTGCAAAATTAATAAAACAAGTATTTTTATGGATAAAGAAAAATCGTCCCCGTATCATTTGCCTAATAGATTACCCCGGGTTTAATATTCGGTTGGCCCAAATGCTGTTCAATGGTAAGCTTTCCCGGAAAGCCGGCGGGGATATAAAAGTTCTCTACTACATATCGCCACAGATTTGGGCATGGAAACCCAAACGGTGTCATCAAATGGCGAAAATCGTTGATAAAATGGCAACAATTTTCCCCTTTGAAAAAGACTGGTTCGAGGGAACTGACCTGGATGTAAGCTTCGTCGGACACCCTTTTGTGGCAGATTCTTACGGATTAAATGTTACGTATAACCCCAAAGGCCCAATTTTACTATTACCCGGCAGCCGAGATCCCGCCGTTAGGAAAATTTTTCCAGTGCTATTGGCCAGTTTTAATGAAATTTTGAAGCACAGGAAAGAATGCACGGCCATTGTGGTATACCCCGATGAAATGATACTGACTATCCTGCGAAAAATTTTGAATAAAAAGTTTTCAAAATTGCTAGATAGGATAACATTTGTGGCCGATGGGAGTAACATTGAAACATGTGTGGCAATTATGAGTTCGGGAACAATGTCTTTGAAATGTTGCCTGGGAGGAATTCCAGGTGCAATTGTGTATAAAACACATCCGCTAACCTATGCCATTGGTAAAATGTTGGTGAATGTAAAACATTTGGGCATTGCAAATATTTTACTAAATCGGTGTGAATGGCAGGAATTTATACAATTCCAACTGAAACCAAAGTCGGTTGCAAAACATATTTTGCGGTACGTCGACGATGAAGGACTTCAACATCCGCTACAAAAAGTTTCGGCGGAATTAAAAAAAATACTTTCCGCAGGAAAAGATATGACCGTTGCCCAATGGCTACTGTCGGCAATGGAATAGGGAATGTTAATATGGTTTTGTGGACTAAAAGTGTACTTTCAAAATTATACCGCAAGTTCTTTTGCCCAAGCGGTGTAGTATTGGGGGATGCCAGGGAATATGTTGCGGGAGACGATACGCGTCTCATCAATTGGCATGTTACCGCCAAAACGAATGCTTTGTCCGTAAACACTATTTGCGCAGACAGTGGAAATGATATCATTTTTGCATTGGATGTTAGCGAATCCATGAAATTTGGGACTAAAAAACAGCCGAAAATTTCGTTGGCAACGGATATCTTAAAGACGCTATCCCAGTTATCTGAAACGAACAACGACCGGATGGGTCTCGTTGCATTCTCACATAAAGTAGAAAAATATTTTCCTCCGCGGCGGCGGGCGAAGTGTTTTCAATATGCGATCGATAAAATGATTCATTCGAACGAAAGACTGCGAACGGATCTGGCAGCTGTCCTGGGGTTTCTAAATAGGGTACTGGCAAAACGATCCAGGGTAATTTTAGTTTGCGACACATTTGCCATGGCCGTTAATAGAAAAACAATATTATCCCAGCTACATATTTTGAAATCGAGGCATGATGTTATTATGCTTCCACTGGTAGATGATAATGACATGTTGAAAGCACGACTTGGTAGGATTACGGTGGAAGATTCTGAGACTGGAGAAATTTTCGAAATGGATACGAATGACATTGGAGTAATGTCTAAAATTGAAACAAAGTACTCCACCTACCAAAAATTGATTTTTAAAGATGTGGAAAATGTTGGGATAAAAATTTTCCCGATCAATACCCGAGATTCTGCGGCGGAATTTCTTTTTAAACTTTTCAAATAATTATTTTACATCTCCCTTTTAATTTTTTCATTGTCTTGGATTAAAAAATTTTGCAAATTAACGCCGAGAAACATGATAAAGCATGAAAAGAAAAGTGGTCGTGTGGCGTGGCTAGCATGGGCAGCTGCAGCAATATTTTACCTGTATGAATATGCGGTTCGCATTGCTCCAAGTGTGATGGAGCACGAGTTAGCCATAGAATTTTCTGCATCCGCCGCGACAATGGGTGCCGTATTGGGATCATATTATTTGGTCTACGCACCTTTGCAATTATTTGCAGGTTTACTATTTGATAGATTCGGTGGGAAGAAAGTACTTGTGCCTGCTTCCATTGTAGTCTCTATTGGATGCCTTTGTACTATCATTCCAGCCAGTTCCCTAGTTTATGTAACCATTGGAAGGATTTTGGCGGGAATAGGTTCTAGTTGTGCTTTTATTGGCGTCATGTACCTAGCTGCTGTGTGGTTCCACGAAAATAAATTAGCTTTTTTGTCTGGCTTAGCAACCTCATTGGGCCTCTGTGGTGCTCTTTTGGGACAGGCTCCGCTATCGGTGTTAATAGACAAATCTGGATGGAGGATGTCGTTGGTACTACTGGCAATCATAGGCCTAGTAACATTTATAATTGTATACCTGTTCATTCCACAAACTGCCTATTGGGAGCACGAAGAACGGGTTAAAATATCCAGCCAATTTTCATTGGGTAATTTTCTTGCTGGGTTAATTTCCGTTTGCCGAAACAAGCAAACATGGAGAGTAGGGTCGTGGCCAGCTGTTTATACACGCCCACTGTTGTGTTTGGTGAATTCTTGGGAGTTCAATACGTACAAAATATATTACGCCTCCACAAAGCAGAAGAGGCTAAAATTGCCAGCCTGCTCTCCATCGGGTGGCTGGTCGGAGGTCCACTGGTAGGATTATTGTTCGACATAATAAGGTGTGGGAGAAAACTATTGCTAATCGGTAGTTTTCTGAGTCCAGTTTTCTTCTCGATCATGTTGATATGTCCATACAATCTCCGTTCATCATGAGAGCGTTACTATTTTTCGCCGGGGTATCCTCAAGCCCACAAGTGATTTGTTTCGTTGCACGCT
>JAISRG010000042.1 GCA_031273725.1 Puniceicoccales bacterium | reverse complement strand
AGGCAGGAGGATTTTTGTAATGCAATTTTACAGGCGAACACCCCTTTTTCTGACAATCTGTCTCGAAACTGGCCACGTACGGAAATAGAAGCTTCCGGATTGGCTGTTGGGTTACCGGATGGAATCATGGGCAACAGCGAAGTTGGCCACCAAAATATCGGTGCCGGCAGAATTGTTGACCAAGAGATTGTCAGGATCGATAAAGCGATGGCGAATGGTGAATTTGAAAAAAATTCGGTATTCCAAAATGCAATAAAAAATGTCAAAACCCACAATTCCAAATTGCATCTCATTGGATTGTGTTCCGATGGCGGAGTCCATTCCGTCATGAGGCACCTGTATTCAATTTTGCAGTTTGCCAAAAATGCAGGGTTAATGAAAGTTTTCATACACTTCATCGGCGACGGACGTGACACGGCCAAAGATAGCGGCATAAAGTATTTGGAAGAAATCGAGAGCAAGTGCGGGTCAATGGGGATTGGCAAAATTGCAACCGTAATCGGTAGATTTTGGGCAATGGATCGCGATAATCGCTGGAACCGAGTCCAAGAGGCATACAATTGCATGATCGGGGAACAAAATTTTCTGCAATTTCAATCCCCAAGAGAAGCCATACAACACTACTATGACCACCCCAAATCGGACAATCAGGTTGGCGATGAGTTTATCTTTCCATCCCAAATCGTTGACGGAGAAGGAAAATTTTTAGGAAAAATCGAAGACAACGACAGCGTATTATTTTTCAACTTTCGGGGGGACCGCCCGAGGGAGATTACAAGAGCATTTACCCATGCCAACTTTACCGGTTTTCCAAGAAAAAAACTGTTGAATTTGCACTATGCAACGCTGACCGAATATGAGGAAGGCCTCTGCGAAAATGTAATTTTCAAACGTCCCGCAAAAATGCAAAATATCCTCGGAGATTATATCAGCCAACTTGGGCTGAAACAATTTAGATGCGCTGAAACTGAAAAATATGCCCATGTGACATTTTTTTTCAATGACTACCGCGAGGAACCATTTGCCGGTGAAGACCGAAAATTAATTCCAAGCCCGACGGATATTGAAACCTATGACCAACGTCCAGAAATGAGTGCGCTTGCGGTGAGTGATGAAGTTAAAAGTGCCATTTTTAGCAAAAAGTATTCCCTTATCGTTGTAAACTTTGCAAATCCCGACATGGTTGGGCATACTGGCCATATGCTGGCTGGTCAAAGGGCTGCCGAAACCGTCGATGGCTGCCTAGAAGAGTTACTTTCGGCTGTCGATGCCGTTGGCGGCAACGCATTGGTCACCGCCGACCATGGAAATTTAGAAAAAATGGTGGATGTGGCCACCGGTATGCCATTTACGCAACATACCACAAACCCCGTCGAAGTGATACTATATGGCAAAAAGTTTAAGAATTTTAGACTGAAGCCTTCCGGGGCGCTATGCGACATTGCGCCAACCCTATTACAAATGATGCAGCTTCCGCAACCCAGCGAAATGACAGGGACCTCACTAATTATTGAATGAGAACCAACCTGTGATAATGAAAATGGAGCACCGGTCGTTGGCTGTATTACATAAGAAGCTTGATTATTGACTCCAAACTCATAGATATGCAAACCCATGAGTTGTATTCCTAGGCACGTTGCTCTTATTATGGATGGGAATGGTCGCTGGGCACAGGCCCATGGATTACCTCGCCACGAAGGGCATAGGCGGGGAGCTTCGGTGGTAAAAAAAATTCTACGTGCGTCTGAAAAGATAGGAATTAAGTATGTGACCTTTTTTGCATTTTCATCGGAAAATTTTTCGAGGCCGAAATCGGAAGTGACCTTTCTAATGAATCTATGCGAAAAATTTTTTAAAAAATACCGAAAGACCATCTGTGAAAAGGAAATACGTTTCCGGGCAATAGGAAACTTGTCGCAGTTGCCACTTACCCTACAGCTTGCAATTGAAGAATTAACTTCGAGTACGGTATGTTTTGACAGATTTCACATTACCGTTGCACTAAATTATGGATCACGAAATGAGGTCGTCCATGCCATGGAAAGTCTTTTGAATGATAAAGATGTAAATATAAGAGATTTAACCTGGAAGAATTTTGAACAATATCTCTATACGAAGGATTTGCCGGACCCCGATCTCATCATTCGAACGTCCGGGGAACAGCGATTGAGCAATTTTTTATTGTTGCAATCGGCATATGCAGAGCTGTACTTTACGAAAACTTATTGGCCTGACTTCGGTGAGAAAGAATTTTTGTTGGCCATTGAAGACTATGGGGCACGGGAAAGGAGAATGGGAAAAATAAATGATAAAACGAACAATTAGCAGTGTCCTAGTTTTTGCCATTGTAACCCTGACAATTTATTTTTTCGGGGCAAGGGGATGCATGGGCCTAATTTTTTTTGCTGGACTAGCGACACAGTGGGAGTTTTACAAATTATTGCAGAAAATAGGCCAAAGGCCACTGGCTGCCACCGGTATGACCTGCGGCGCATTGCTGATGTTTGCAGCTTTTTACGCCGGGGACACAAATTTAACGATACCCTCCCGTTCGGAATTATTATGCATGTCAGTAATTATAGTCATAATCCAAGTTTTATTTTCCCATTCCCTCGAAACGTCTAAAACCGGCATAATATCCACGATTGCCGGTGTGATTTGTATCCCGTTCATGTGTAACTTCTCCATCTCATTATTCCATGAAATGTCATACAGTCACCTGGGCAGCAACCATTACATCTGTACCCTATTTTGGATGATTTTGGTTACAAAATGTTGCGACATCGGAGGGATGTTGGTTGGGAAATCTTTCGGCAAACACAAACTGGCCACAAATTTCAGTCCACAAAAGACCATTGAGGGGCTCTTTGGAGGCATTCTATTTTCCAATTGCATTGGAATAATTCTTCTATTTCTTTGCCGGCAATGGTTGCCTAGTAAATTGGGACTACTGGCTGCCATCATCCTATCCACGCTTTTAGCCATATTTTCATTGGTCGGAGACCTAACCGAATCGGTGATAAAACGTCTCGCAAATGAAAAAGATTCAGGGACCCTACTTCCTGGCATAGGCGGAATATTCGACCTGACGGATAGCCTGTTGTTCTCTATCCCCGTCGGAGTTTTATGCCTAAAATATTTTATACTGTAGGTATGATGACAGTGCCAGTTTTATGCGGTCCGTGGTATGCGCAAAACATAGAATGATTTTTCCATTGGATTGGTATTGATAAAGGTGTTTGCATTCATTAGCTATTGTCCATATGGACGAGTGGAATAATTTCGAAAAGTACCTGTTTCGCAATGACGAGCTAGGGATAACAATTGATTTTAGCAAAATTGGTCTCTCGGAAAAATTTTTCAATGGGATGGCAGAAAAAATCACCACCGCTCATAGGGAAATGGCAGCGTTGGAAGCTGGGGTCATAGCGAATAGGGATGAAAATAGAATGGTGGGGCATTACTGGCTGCGAAACTCGAACATTGCTCCTTCTCCAGAGATTCAAGGAGACATCGATGGTGGCATCGAAAAAATATTAAAATTCGCAGAAAAGGTGCACCTAGGACATCTTGCTGGTCAAGATGGTAAGTTTGAAAATGCTCTGTTCATAGGCATAGGCGGGTCTGCTCTGGGACCCCAATTGATATGCGATAGCTTGGACGGGGATAATAAAATCAATTGTTACTTTATGGACAATACGGATCCCGACGGAATTGATTTAATACTTAAAAAATTGGCGGGTCGGCTCGGGCGAACACTTGTTGTTGTCACATCGAAATCTGGCAGTACACCTGAACCTCGCAATGCAATGGTCGAGGTGATGGTTGCCTATGAAAAAAACAAGCATACATTTTCTCGACATGCCGTAGCCATAACGGGACAGGACAGCCTCCTTGACAAGCAAGCACGTTCCGAGGGTTGGATGGAAAGGTTTTCCATGTGGGACTGGGTAGGAGGCCGAACAAGTGTATTTTCCGCCGTGGGATTGTTGCCAGCAGCTTTGCAGGGAATTCCAATAAAATCTTTCCTGGCGGGGGCCCGTGACATGGATGGGATAACACGGATCGCATCTGCTAAAAATCCAGCGATGATGATGGCGCTCGCATGGTATTGCGCAACGGATGGCATTGGAAAAAAGGACATGGTTGTGATTCCGTACAAAGACAGATTATCAAATTTTGCCAAATATTTACAGCAACTGATAATGGAATCCCTTGGCAAAGAAAAAGATCGCAATGGGAATGTCGTTCGCCAGGGGTTAACCGTATATGGAAACAAGGGATCCACGGATCAGCATTCATTCATACAACAGCTACGCGATGGACTGCAAAATTTCTTTATCACGATTATTACCGTACTAGAATCCAGGGATGGTGTTTCGCCGGCCATTGACAATGGTGGTATGGCAAGCGGTGATTACTTGAATGGATTTGCCCTGGGGACCGCCAAGGCATTGTCCGAAAGTGGCACCGGAGTAATCCAAGTTTCCATCGACAAATTTTCGGAATATGAACTCGGGGGATTGATTGCCTTGTATGAACGTACGGTTGGATTTTACGCTAGTATGATAAACATAAATGCATATCATCAACCGGGCGTTGAAGCTGGGAAAAAGGCGGCGGCAGAAATTTTGCAAATTCAGCAATCCATACGGTCTTTCCTGGTAAAAAACAAAGGGAAAAGGTTTAGCATCGGTGATATCGCAGATGGGGTAAATTTGAAAAACCAAAAAGTATTGATTTTTAAACTATTGGAACACATGGCCGCCAATGGCGAAGCGGTAAAAAAGAATCCTTCCGTTGAAATTTTAAAATCAACCTACGAAGCTGTGTAGTCAATTATAGTGAATTATAGTGTGTATATGATAATAGAAAAACATTATCTCTGAGCAAAGAAAAGATAGGAAGGAAATAAAAAGGAAGGAAACGGCAAAAGCGTGTTCGTTAGATTTGAGAGAGAAGGTGATGACATATATAAAAAAGCTTACACCATCACAAAGCCA
>JAISRG010000041.1 GCA_031273725.1 Puniceicoccales bacterium | reverse complement strand
AAATGAAGAAGATGTATATTACGACGGCCATAGACTATGCCAATGGGAAGCCGCACATTGGGCATGCCTATGAAAAGATTTTAGCGGATGCGGTATCTCGCATGTTCCGATTGCAGAATTTGGATGTGCAGTTCATGACAGGATTGGATGAGCACGGTCTAAAAGTAAGCCAGTCTGCGGCCAACGCTGGGATTTCGGAACAGGCTCACTGCGATAATATTGCCGAGGATTTCAAAAGTTTATGCAAAAAGCTAAATATTAAATACGATCGATATATTCGAACGACGGAAAGTGAACATAAGCAGGTTGTCCGCGACTGTTTACAAAAATTATACGACGGCGGACAAATTTATAGGGCGAGTTATTCGGGGTTATATAGCAAAACCGCAGAACGATTTATCCTGGAAAAAGACAAAATTGATGGTAAATGGCCAGCCGACTATGGGGAAATCATTGAAATATCGGAGACAAACTATTTTTTTCGGCTCAAAGAACATCAACAGTGGTTGATAGATTACATAGAATCCCATCCAAAGTTCATATTTCCTGCGTTTCGAGCAAAGCAGGTTTTGGAATTTCTCAAAGATCCAATAAATGACCTGTGTATTTCCCGACCTAAGAATCGGTTGTCCTGGGGAATCGAGTTGCCATTTGATTCGGAATATGTAACCTATGTTTGGTTTGACGCCCTTCTAAATTATATAACGGGAGCCAATTATTTGGACAAAACATTTGCAAATTACTGGCCGGCAGATTACCATATTATCGGAAAAGATATCCTCGTACCAGCCCATGCGGTCTACTGGCCAATAATGTTGCATGTTCTTAATATCGAATTGCCAAAAACTTTGCTGGTTCACGGCTGGTGGTTAATTTCCGGTGAAAAAATGTCGAAGAGTGCGGGCAATATCGTAAATCCTTTGGAGTGTGCGGAAAAATTCGGAGTGGACGCCTTTCGCTATTATTTAATGCGAGAAATGACAATAGGGCAGGATAGTGATTTTTCATTTGATCGGTTCCTGACCCGTTACACATGCGACCTGGCAAATGATCTGGGGAACCTGGTTAGTCGTCTGTTAAATATGGGGCATAGGTACTGCGATGGGACAGTTAAAAAAATTATCAAAACCGAGGCTGCCGAAGATAATCTCCAGAAATTGTGGCAGTTGGCGATTCCAGAAATCATTTCCCTATATAATGAGTTTGCGTTCCATTTGGCCCTTGAAAAATTATTTCTATGTATAAAAGCGGTCAATGCATACGTTGAAGATCGCTCACCGTGGAAATTGGCAAAATCAAATGAGGAGAGCGATAGGCAGCTCGTAAATACTACCATTGCCATCTCTGCCGAATGCGTCAGGTTGGCTGCTGTCTTGCTATCTCCTATAATGCCAACGATATCACAACAAATATTGTCCGTTCTTGGATGTCCAACGACTACAAATTGGAACACGGATGCCAAATTTGGAAATTTGCTAACCGGCAATAAATTGGGAGAACAAATTATTCTCTTTCCTAGAATTGAAACAACATGATAGCCCGCCGCGATACGCACGTATTGAAAAAATGGTGGCAGCGTGTCCTAGTCACCATCGTTGTTTCTCTGCTGAGGTTGTATTGGTCAACCCTAAGAATCAAATTGACCGAGGGAACCAAAAAAGTAACCGATGAAATCCGAGGACCGGCGATCTTTGCATTTTGGCATAGCAATTTATTCGTGGCATATAAATTATTTAGGTTGCTCAAAAGGAAGTGTGGCATGTATGCCCTCGTAAGCCCATCGCGTGATGGTGCATGGCTAACGGAAATGTTTAATCGATTGGGCATACAGACAATACGTGGTTCTAGCAACCGGAATGGGCTATCCGCCATAGATAACATGGCAGAAAAGCTTTCGAAGGGAGCATTGGTCGCCATAACACCCGATGGCCCCCGTGGACCAGCCTATAAATTTAAAAAAGGAACGGCCATGGTGGCCAAAGCTACGAAAGCAAATCTCGTATTAGTAGCTCCGAAATATAACCATTATTTCGTCCTACCGACCTGGGACAAATTCAAAATTCCTCTCCCATTTTCAAAAATATGCGTGGAGACCAAAACATTTCCAAAAAACACTTTCGAAGATTTAACTGCCCGAGAACTTTCTACGGTCTTGGAAAATGAACTGACCGATCTTCAACAAAAAAATTGATGCAATGTTTTCTGCTTCAACCTGGAGAATTTTTTTGTTTTTTCTCCTTTTGGCTCCTCAATTTCGCCATTCACGTGATTAAATCGAAGTTTTGCCAAACTTATGCGGAATTCGTATCCTGTGGAAAAATGGAATTTTGCACATCTTTTGCCCCATCACATATCCATTGCCAAGCGTCCTCACGATATTTTTCATGGAAATATTTAACATTATCGCCAAATGCCCTACCAAATGGTCGGTCAAGTAAAAGGGCAAGGTTGTTTTGTTTTGCATGGACAAGAAATGCCACTCTCTCTATGTTGGTGGAATATCGGAAAACAAAAACGATATCATCTAGGGTAGCTGAAACTTCCCATCCTTCAAAATTGTCGAGTTCTATTAGAATCCGTATCAATCCATATTTTTTTATCAATTTTGCAAGAAATGGGACGATATTAGCATAATCACTGTGAGTCAATTTCTCTGATAAGGTCATTACAACGACATTTCCCGAAGAAAACTTTTTTATCTCATGCATAACCGTTTTTTAGCAAAATTTGTTTGTTGTGACTTCTCAATTAGGCTTTCATAGGAAAACAGGAAATGAACAAAAGTAAATATTTTAAATTCTACTACGACCATGGACCAATAAATTTTTTGTATAAATTGGGCAAAATTTCCACGTGAGATTGAAAATGTTCAAAGCATTAGGAAAGGGAAATCAGAATCATATGTTAAAACTCTCGCCGAGATAGAATTTTCTGCTATTGGGATCTTTTAACAACACGTCACTGGATCCATGGCAGAGGATATCTCCACCGTGTATCAAATATGCGCGGTCTACGATTTTTAACATTTCTCGCACATTATGGTCGGTAATAAGAATGCCGATATTTTTCTCTTTCAGGGAAATGATGATGTTTTGCAATGCGCTAACACTGATTGGATCTACCCCGCTAAATGGTTCGTCCATCAGGAGAAATTTTGGTCTAGCTATCAATGTGCGAGCTATTTCCAGCCTTCTGCATTCTCCTCCACTGAGAGTGTAAGCTTTTTGCTTGGCGAGGTGTGAAATTTTCATTTCAGCCAATACTTCTTCTATGGCTTCCGTTTGTTCCTTTTTAGACAGGCGTAAATATTCGGCCACACATTGCAAATTTTCCCACACCGTCAGTGGTCTAATCGTAGAATTTTCCTGGGGAAGATATTCTATGCCCATTCGAGCACGTTTATACATCGGAAGCTTACCAATGTTTTCCTGGTCAAGGAAAATTTGACCAGAGTCGGCGGCAACTAACCCCATGACAATGTGGAAAGTCGTAGTCTTGCCAGCACCATTGGGACCAAGTAATCCAACAACTTCTCCCCTATTTATTTCTATGGAAATGTCCCTAACTACTTCCCGTTGCCCATAGAATTTTTTTAAATTTTTTGTAAACAATCTATTGGTGATTTCTTCCATCTCTCGTTTTCAACATATTGTTTTGCTTAAATTTCGCAATATTATCGATGGATATGGTTGAGTGTTCGGATTTTGAACCTTCGGTTTTGATTCGCTTATTTTCTAAATCTAGGGTTAATGTTTGCCCATACATTGTTCCCAAGTTCGCATCTTGTATTTCGGCATTCCCTTCCAATACAATAAATTTTGTGGAAGGATAGATACTTATTTGATCAGCTTTCCCTCCATATTGTGACTGTTCAAAAGTCGCATTGCCCATGGCATGAATTTCCTTTACCGCCGTTAGGTTAACAACATTGGATGTTTGTTGAGAATCATTGGAAATGGAAATTTGTATGAGATCCCCACTTAAAAAAAACTCATCTCCATCAATGTAGGCATTATGATAAAAATACATCTGGGTATCGGCTCCAAATGTTTGAATTTCAGCGGCATTACTCGTAATCTGGATCGGAGAAGCAAATATCCCCAGGGGTAACACTAAAACTATTAACTTTAATATGATTTTTCTCGTAAACATTCTTCCAAGTCACAATCAAGAAAAACTTTGACATGATCTTTTGCGATGATTTTTTTCTCATCACCTAAAAATTCCCAAATATTGGCGGATGCATAAAAATTCTGACCAAAAATTTTTATTTTAGAATTTCCTGACACTAAATTTGTTTTTGGAGCAACAAAAGCCATGTCACTAACAGCCAGAAAAGATTCCTGGGGATTTTCTTCTTCGGTAAAACAGTGTAAGTTGAAATTTTTTACACATAATAGACCGTCTTCGATCATCATTGCCGAATGACCATGGACTTCCCAAATTTTTTGACCTACCGTGTTGAAAACAGGCAATATAAAGTCATTGATGGGGATATTCAATAGAAGTTGTGATTCCTGTACCGTGGCTAAACAGCTCGCATGGCATAGAAATAATAGAAACACAACTTTTATAAACGGCATAACGCGAATAATTTTCACCACTTTCATGGTGTAAACCCATGGCCGCATTGCAACCCGAAACAAAGATTAATATTCCACCATCGGCATTAAAATCGACGAAATGGTCCCATTGCTAGGTCAGATCTCATAAAGAGCCAAAAAGAGATTGATGCCGGGAAGAAGATAAAAGGCGGGAAAGGGATGAAAGTGTAGTTTTATTTTGCAATTCGCATTATTGCTAATCTAACTCGCAAAGATATATATAAAACTTGCTTGCTTTCTTATCCCAAGAAGGTTTAGTTGAAAAAAATGCTGACGTAATTTTTCAAAGCAGAGATTCTTTCAGCTACGCTAAATTGACAGTACAAAAGGGCTCTTAGCTCAGTGGTTAGAGCAGGGGACTCATAATCCCTTGGTCGCAGGTTCGAATCCTGCAGGGCCCACCAAGTGTTTATGCGAGATTGGAGG
>JAISRG010000025.1 GCA_031273725.1 Puniceicoccales bacterium | reverse complement strand
TTGCTAAATGCAGGTGCGGATTTGCGACTATTGCAGGAATTGCTCGGCCATTCCAATCTTTCAACCACCCAAGTCTATACCCATATCGATTCTTCGAGGATGAAAAGTGTCCACCAAAGCTGCCATCCGCGGGCATGACAAAATTGTTCCTTGGCGCTGGGAATACAAATGCAAGCCGATACCTTTTAGCTTGCTAAATTGATGAGTCCGTCCCGTAACGGGGAACAAATTGAAAATACTCAGAGTCACCCCGCACGCAAGGATTCGACCCAGGAACACTTCGTTTCGGCAAAAAATCCATCCCCCGAAGACATTTTTATGGATTTCCCGATACAATTGTTATCCAGGCGAGATCGCCAAACGGCATTTTTGGACCTTTGATATCCTTTGACCAAGGCCATATATTACTTAGAAATTTTCCTGCCTTCGGTAGCAATTTTTACGGCTTCGGAAACTTTTGAATTCAGTCCAACAAAAATAAGCCCAGATATAGGCGCATCCAAATGATTGAGCATATATACCTTGCCAAATCCTTCACAAACGTAGGCCTGTTTTTCAAAATCATAAGGACTCCCAAGAAGGGAATTCGGTTCGTCGTTTTTTGTATTTGGATGCGACAACATGCTCCGTGATTTTTCTAGGGCGACAAGGTCATTTCCATCGCATTGGACAATGGAAACATCTTTGTGTAGAAATCTTTGCAACCCCTGGAGCACAATTAATCTAATTCACTATCATTTGGCAAATCAATTGGCCAAACGGGCAACTTTCCTTCCAGCCCTTTGTGAAACTCGGAGAAAACATTTTTACATAGTGTTAAACGCAACAACTGTTCCACCCTGCCCATTTTGGCCTCGAGGTTGTCAACCAAAGACATAAATATCGCCTCTGATGTGGCAGGACGTACTACGGCTCCGAATTCGGGATCACTGTGGTGGCTTAGAAGAATATGCTAAAGGCGCTCCAAAATTTCACCATCCAACTTATTCTGAATTGCA
This sequence comes from Puniceicoccales bacterium, assembly GCA_031273725.1. Taxonomy (GTDB): domain Bacteria; phylum Verrucomicrobiota; class Verrucomicrobiia; order Opitutales; family JAIRKQ01; genus JAIRKQ01. Next base: position 10,623 of record JAISRG010000025.1, on the reverse strand, counting down.
GCCTTTCGAATAAGCCTGTAGCCAAGAAACAGGTGTCCTTGCAGAATTCCTATCTTCGTACGCTGGCGCACCACATCGCTCGTATATTCTAAAACCTTTCCTATGTCATGCAAAAGCAAACCCGCCATGGCAATGTCGGAATCCACAAAAGGATATAGTGGTACAAGGCTTTTCCCCGCCCGGGCAGTATGAACAGTATGTTCCAACAACCCATTCTTGTATGGATGGTGCATTGAAATTCCTGCGGCTTTATCGTAAAATTCTTCCCCGAGTTCTTTTATGGCTTCCGTAGCGGTTCGTCTGAGTTTTTATTGCCAATGGTTGCGAGCTTATCGTTTCATTCAACCTTCAAAGCTTCCATACCCTCATTGGCACAGACGGTCATTTTCTGTAAATAGCTACCACGCGTACTTTCATCGTCACTGAGAACACGAACAAATGTCATTTCTGGAGAAAATACTCCTTTGTAATCCTTCGTAATACCTTCCACAAAGACTTTTGTTCCTGGCTCTATCGTTTTGAAAAAGTTATACATGGAGGAACTACCAAAAACTTTACACAAACATGAAGCATTCTTGTCTCCAATGGTAACTGACAAATACTCCGTATTATTTTTTGCTAATTTCGCTTCGACGGATTTTATGGCGGCGACAACACTAAACTTCAAACCACTATCCGAAGAAATAATATCAAGTATGGTAGTATCATTTGCAACATCAATCATGATTGGGGTTTATATTGACATGGCAAAATCTTAGCAAGCTAAAAGGTATCGGCTTGTATTTTGGTGCGAGCGGCGAAAATAAAGTGATAAAAAGGAAAAATCCCATGGAAATGAAATCCAAGCCCCAAGACTAATGAAGCTATTTGCATAAATGAAAACTTGACATTTGTGGAAACCATTCCTAACATTTACGCTCAGCTTTTCTGGTAAAAAAGGAAGTTTATGAGCATACAAAGTATACACTATGTCCGGCAAAGTACGTTTTTAGAATCTGGGAAACAAATTTTTGGGTGTGATTTGCATTTTCATAGCACAGGTGAATTTTCATTTACACGACAGAATAAGGATGGTGTTCCCGAGATGATTAATGGAATTTTGCCAACGGAGCAGTTCTATGAATTTAATGAATTGATCAATAGGGAAGTGTTTTACGCGAAAATGCCTCAACTTTTTGGGGAAAATGTTATAACTCAAAGGACAAAACGTGTTGAGGCTCTGCTTTTGCAATGTTTTTACGAAAATCCAGAGCAAAATAAAGAGGCTCATTTATTATTTGATGCCGATCCTTTTAATACCAATCCACAAGCTGAAAAAGAAGGACAAATGCTTACGAAGATGCTCAGTGGTATGAGCAACTTCGTACTGCAAAGAATAGTATATCCGAAATAAAAAGGCATAGGTACGGAAGGGGGATAAAGATGGAAGGTGTAAAAAAGTTCACTGATCCGGGCACTTTTAGTGAAAAATATGATGTTTATGTTGATATTTCTGAAAAAGCTAATCAATTGCAAAAATCAATTAATAATTTAATAACAACTTTTGCACCAAGTAGAGGTATAGACCCAGATGACGAACATTTGGACAGTCTGTTACCCGGTGAATTATCTAATCTGTTTAAAATTAATAAAATGCTTTCATATCCCGATGGCATTGGTTTGAAAATAGAAGATGCTGCGCTGCAAGGTTTTATTGATGGCATATTAGCTGCGCAAAGGCTCTCATTGGAGGAAGAGCCGCTATTCGGAGACCTTGCAAGGGAAGTAACAGCAAACATACGAAATCTCATAGGCACTGTTGTGGGCACTGCGCTTACCGAAGCTCAACGTAATATTTGGCTGGGATTCACAGCGGAAATGGAAAAGGATGTGGATCAAGTTGCAAGTGTTCATTATCTCTGTTGGACTTCGATAGGTGTCTCAACAACAGATAAAGGATGGGGCGGTGTTTTTGAAGATAGGTTGCAGTTTATAGAAGGAAGCATGGGAACTGTAACTTTCACTGCATCCGATAAATCTATATTAAATGCTGAAACATTGTTAGAAAAATTTCAAACTTTTAAAGATGTGGGTTGCAAGGGAGTCCATGCATGCGAATCATGCCAAAGATTTGTTAGTTCCGCAAGGTGCCAAGGGCCAGATGCATTGGGGGGAACAAAACAGAAACCCATTCGCGGAACATATGCATTTTGGGAAATATGTTACCTGCTAACGCGACCTGGAGATTTAAAATTTACGATGGCTGTTTCCCAAGAGGTTGAAGAATCAATTTTGGAGCTTGAGCATACTAACGAACTAGGGACAGAGATATTGCAACTATTTAGAGAAAAAACAATACCTTCAGGGCCACCGTGGATGGCTATGTACGCTGATGCTGTCAATATGGGACCAAGAGTAGAAGAGTGTTCAGATGATGATACGCCTGCATCTCCCGTACAACCAGTGGTGGAAGAACCTGATTGATTTAAATATTTTATGGCCTTTCATCGTTAATCACAGTCGATTAAAATAGGCCCGCCCATTGAAACTATTATTTGTAATTTTAAAAATTTCTTTGGAGCTACCTTATTTTGCTTTCGTTCTACCGTGGTAATTCCCAGTTGTTTGTGTTTGCGTTTTATCCGTTGATTGCCTCCTTTAATTTTCACCATTCACGTTTTGTATTCCCAGTGCCAAGGAACAATTTTGTCATGCCCGCGGATGGCAGCTTTGGTGGACACTTTTCATCCTCGAAGAATCGATGTGGGTATAGACTTGGGTGGTTGAAAGATTGGAATGGCCGAGCAATTCCTGCAATAGTCGCAAATCCGCACCTGCATTTAGCAAATGGGTCGCGTAGGAATGCCTAATTTTATGGGGAGACAAGTCCATTGGAAGGCCCATTACCCGTAAATAAAATTTTAATCGATATTGTATTTCTCGGACGGTCAGCAACTTCCCATTATGTTCGAAAAGTTGTTTCTGCAATGGTGTCGCGCAGGTACTCAAATATTGTTTTATGGCATTGCCTGCCGCCATGGGGAACGGGCATATGCGTTCCTTGTTCCTTTTTCCGAGGACTTTTAATACGCAGCTATCAAAGTCGATGTCGCCAATCCCAATGTTTCTAAGTTCGCTGATCCGCAGCCCAGCGCCATAGAAAAGTTCTAGAATCATGGCATCGCGGAGTGCAATCTGCCGTGAAATTTTGCTATTATTTAGCGCAACCATGGGTGCCGATAGCAAATTTTTTATCTGTGATAGCGTAAAGATTTTTGGCAGTGTCTTTTCGAGTTTTGGTGTAATCAGTTCGAGGGAAGGGTTCGCTTCAAGGTGTTTATTTTCGAATAAAAACCCGAACAGCGAGCGCAGGGCGGAAATATGGTTGTGGACTGTTGTCCGTTTTCTATTCCTCTGTTCTTCGATTATGAAATCTTGTAAATCCCGGTGGGATACCGTTGAAAAATCAACGTCACCATTCCTAAACTTCCAACCGATGAATACGTCAATGGCATTTTTATAGGTGGCCAGGGTATCGGGAGAAAACCTACGTTCGCTGCGAATATATTCGTAATACTGCAATAAACTTTTATTTTCCGCCTGCGCCATTCGAAGATTATGGCGAACATTTAATGAATTTTTCAATTGCTCGACAAGCTTTTGTTGGCAAAATTTTGCCAATGTTCCTCCGGACACGATTAAAATATTTTTTGGCAATGCGCGATTTTCGTAACGTCGCCGATGAAATTTACAAAGATTTTCCATTCTTTTACTTATCCCAAAAGGAATTCCGCGATCGATGCTGGATTTTACAATGTTGTGGTGCAGGAATCGTCCTGGGACACGCGAAGGAAAATTTCGATGCCAGAATAATACAGGTTTCCGAAAACAAAGACCTTGGACACACCTATGAAATGTTACCCCTTGGACATTTTGGTGAGATCGTTTTCAAAGATTCCGCTTCTTCCGAGTTTACCCATACGGGCTCATATGGTTTTATGGATCAACGTGATAGAATTTGGTGCTGTGGCAAGATCGCCGATACGGTGGAGATTGATGGGAAAAAATATTTCCCATTTTGCATAGAACCTTTATTCGAACAGCTGTGGTGGGTGGCCGGTGCCAAATTTGGGTCCGTGAAACGAGGAAATGACATTGGGTTGGCAATGACCATTTTCCCCAGAAAATTTCTGTATCCATTCGTCAAAATTTTTCAAAAATTTTTCCTGAAAAAACTCAAAAAATTCTCAAAAAAATTCAAAATAACATCAAATATTGAAAGCTTTTCCATTGAAAAATTCACCAACTGAAAAATTTAACTTTTATATTTACAAAATAGGGTCGGGTATAATCGTGTAACACGATGAAAGATTTATTGGCAAAAACTTCAGGACTTAGGGTATTGGTCATTGGGGATATCATGCTGGACCATTACATAATCGGGGATACGGCAAGAATTTCCCCGGAAGCCCCCGTTCCCGTAGTCGCCGTTGAAAACGACAAATATGCCCTCGGTGCCGCTGCCAATGTTGCCCTCAATGTCGCCCAGTTGGGATGTCATACGGAGGTCATTGGAAGGATTGGTATGGATGTCATGGGAGAACTGGTAAAAAGTTTGTTTCTGGAAAACAAAATTCATTTTGATCCAAAGTTAGAAAGCGCGACCGCCGATACGATTACAAAATCCCGTGTTGTGGTTAGGGGACAACAACTGTGCCGCATTGACCGTGAAAACAAGAAGTCACACTATGCCATAACCGACGGCAGCCTAGTGGATGAAATTTGCGAAAAAATTAAGTCCGTAGATGCGGTGATTTTGTCCGACTATGCCAAGGGGACAATTTCGAATGGCAACGTTTCCAAGTTCATCGATGCGGCAAATGCAGAAAATATTTTCATCGCAATGGACCCCAAACCTGCCAATGGATTGAACTTTTCCGGTGTCTCGCTTATCACCCCAAATAAGGAAGAATCTGTCCAGCTCGCAGGGCTTAAAATAGAGCCGGGGGACGAACCATCCTGGGAGGAAATTTGTGACGTAATAGATGATAAATATTTGCCGAAAAATTTGGTAATTACAATGGGGACGGATGGCATGCTCATAAGGGGCATGGATAAACAAACTCTCCGCATCCCAACATATGCCAGGGAAGTTTTCGATGTTTCTGGGGCCGGAGATACGTCAATTTCCTGCTTAACTGTAGCACTTGCCGCCGGAGAACCCCTTGTTCGAGCAGCAAAGTTTGCCAACATAGCCGCCGGTATCGTCGTCACAAAACATGGTACCGCCGCCATATCCGCCAAAGAACTACTGTGTGCCGAAAATGGGCAGTTGTTAAATATTTAACTTAAAAGGGCCAAAAGAAATGTTGCACAATGTTAAAGTTCCATTTTTAGATTTAAAACTTCAAAATGCAAAAATCAAATCCGAAGCAATGGAGAAATTCTCCGAAGTTTTCGATTCGGGAGCATTCATATTGGGGCAAGAAGTAACAAACTTTGAAAAAAATATAGCAAAATATTTGGGGATAAAGTATGCCATCGGTGTATCATCGGGGACCGATGCTATTTTAGTTGCATTGATGGCACTTGGTATCCGAGAATGTGATGAAGTAATCTGTCCGTCTTTTACTTTTTTCGCCACCGCCAGCGCGGTGGTAAGACTTGGAGGCATCCCAATATTTGCCGATATCGACCTGGATAATTTCAATATTTCGTGTGAAAAAATCTGTGAAAAAATCTCCGCTAAAACAAAAGCCATTTTGGTGGTTCACCTATTTGGACAAACTGCACCCATCAACGAAATTGTAAACATCGGTCGTAAATTTAATATCCCAGTGATTGAAGATTGTGCACAATCTTTCGGCGCAAAATGTCATGACAAACAAAGTGGTACCTTTGGACAAATTGGATGTTTTAGTTTTTTCCCAACTAAAAATCTTGGAGGGTTTGGGGATTCTGGTCTCATTTGTACCGATAATGATGATCTCGCCGAAAAAATAAAAATCCTGCGTAACCACGGCATGAAACCACAGTATTTTCATAGATACATCGGGGGAAATTTCAGGATCGACGAACTGCAAGCGGCAATGTTGAATGTAAAATTGCCGCACGTTGGGGCTTACATAGTAAATCGCAGGAAAAATGCTGAAATCTACCTGGACGCTTTGGATGGGCTAGCATCCATTGTTTTGCCCAAAGAAATTGAAGGAAATTTTCATACCTGGAATCAATTCACTATTAGGGTTTTGGCCGGAAAACGCGATGCAGTTTGCCAGGCTTTACAGGAAAATGGCATAGGATATAACATTTACTATCCCCTGCCTTTGGACGCCCAGGAATGTTTTAAACAGTTCATTGATCCACAAAATTTAACCTCAAATGCCGCACTGGCTTCAAAAGAAGTTTTAAGTTTACCAATTTATCCAGAACTGACTTCCGATCAAATCCTTCACGTAACAACTGTTCTAAAACAAATCTTACGCTCGTAGTTTACCCATAACGCACAAAAATGGCATAACCCCATAAAAAGATAGAGAGTAAGCAAAAAGGTAGGAAGAAGTGGCATACCTAGGGGAAGGGATGCGAAAAGCGTAAAGAATTCACGAAATCCCTTGCTTGCTTTTTCTTATTCCCAATCCATTTACAGAAAAACCCTAGTTTTTTCGTCTCCCCTGCTTTGTTTTGTGAGCGTCCACTAGCTGCCTGTCAAGTTTGCTAACCATTGCATCAATTGACTTATATAAATCTCCCGTTGCGGACCTTGCTTCCAAATCTGGGCCACCAACTTCCACGTGCCCATGGGCAATGAATTCATTTTGATGGGCCTTATTCTTAGACATTTCAAGAGTTACTCGAATGCGAATGATTTTGCCATCATGGTTAAACAACTTGTGCACCTTATCATGGACGATTGACTTCAATGAGTCTGTCAACTCAACATGTACCCCCGAAATAATTACTTCTTGATTGCTCATATTAATAGGTAGAATATTAGCTTGGGCCGATTATTTTGCAACGCTATAATGTGTTAAAAATGTTGGTAACATGTTTGCATTTTTCACAAGTGACATGCAGATGTTCTCTCCCTCCCGCATTTTTTTTGCTTCATCCTGCGAAATATCGTTTAATCCATAAATGTGCAAATATCCATGGATCAAGTAGAGGCTCAATTCTTCTGAAAATGTCGTTCCGTAGGTTTTATAATTGCCAAGGGCGTAATCGGGGGAAACGCAAATTTCTCCAGCGAAATTCATTTGTTTATCTCCCACAAACGTTATCACATCCGTCAGCGTACTGTCATTTGAAAATTTCCGATGAAGATTTTGCATGGCTTCCTTGTCAAGAAACGCAACAGACAGCTCCCCCTTTGAAATTTTAAATGAAGAGGAATCCAATACGCTAAACAACGAAGAAATTTCTCTGTCGTCAAAACCAAGCCACCCTACTCCATTAAAAATTTGGATTTTTCTACGAAATTTATTCACTTTTTCAGTAAATGTTGTTATCCTCGCTACTTTCAGATATGTTATATGAAATTCTAGAATGCATCATGGATAGTACGATGGATGCAAAGACCCTTCGCAATTCTCTAATTTCATCGAGGGTAATAGGACACTCGTCAAATTGATGATCATTGAGTTTAATATCAAAAACCATATTTACCAAATCTTCAATGGATTGATGTGTTACCCGCTTTAGGCTTCTGCTAGCGGCTTCTATGGAATCAGCCAGCATTACAATTAAATTTTCTTTGGTCCTTGGACGTGGGCCATTGTACCTAAAAACGGAAGCGTCAAGTTTATTGGTGATGAACATATTAATTTCTTCATCGGACATATTTTCGGCATCAATGCTTAGCAGAAGATCGCACTTAGCTTTCTCGTAGAAATAGTGAATTAATGTTGTCCCGTGGTGTTGCTGTATGATATCGATAATTGGCAATGGCAGTCTATGCTGTTTGGCTATGGCCATGCCATCTTTTATGTGGTTTTTGATTATGAGTGTACTAATATATGGTGTCTGTTGATCATGTAAATTTACCCGATCATTTTGATTCTCTATAAAATATGCCGCTTTCGACGTTTTCCCTATGTCGTGAAACAATGCTCCCGTTTTGCACAAAACCGGATTGGCATTGACATTAATGGCAACCTGTTCCGCAATATTGGAAACAACCAGGCTGTGATTATAGGTTCCCGGAGCTGCGTCTTGTAAATTTTTCAAAATCTGGCTGTTGTAATCTATTAGCTCGAAAAGTGTAACATTTGAGTAAACGGAAAAAAGCCTTTCAAAAAAGGGAAATATCATGACAGCCAATAGGCCAGAGGCTGTGCACATCATAACCAATGCACCGCTCTGAAATAAAATTAGCCGATTTATTGTCATTGGGAATAAATGTTCCGCCACCATAAGTGTTGCGGTAATTATTCCTGATAGTACACCGGCAAATATAATTTTTATCCGGAAGCACACGTTTTTTAGAAGGGAAAGAAAGATAAAATTAGATGTCAGTAACAGTAGGAAAAAGTTTATGGACTTGGCCACCATTAATGTGTAGTATAAAGACACAAAGAAAGCTACAACCGTAGCGCCAGAGAAGCCATAAAGTAGCATTGCGACGCCGGAAGACCATAGCATCGGGAAACAAAATGGAAAGACATTAAGCAGAATGAAGTATTTCGAAAATATTTCATGGTTCCCAATTTGAATAAATATTCTAAGGAATAATAACTGAGCCATTGTTAGCACGCCACAGCCGATCAAGGTTTTCAGCTTCAACGTTTTATTTTTTTGTAAAATCCGCAGCAGGGTCGTGGCCACATAGAGTGCCACCGTTCCCTGAAATATTTTGGTATAAAAATCCCTATAAAACCCACAGCCCACATAATTTGACTGCTTCAGGGCTTTTTGATATGCAGTCAAAGCCTCATGGGTTTCGTCGTCAATGACGGTGTCGCTATCCAATATTATATCTCCTTGCCGCACTCTGACTTGAACCGGTTTGATCGATTTGCAAATTATTTCAAGCTGGGCTTTGCTTTCTTCGGCATCAAACATCAAATTTGGTTTAACTCCTTGTTTTATGATATTAAAAAGTATGTTTGCAACATCCTGATCGATATCCATCGACATTAAATGTATTCTTATGTAGTGCAAAGCTTGTTCCAATGTACGAAGGTTGCGCCGTTTATTGCCTTTCAACTTAATCCCTGTATAACTCGTCAGAGCTTGCATCAGGTTAACTGATATTTCTTCGGAAAGAATACCATCCTTTGCGACCTCTCTCAAAAGGGATACGCATTCTTGGAATACCTGTGCTCGCTCGATGGGAGTTAGAGAACTTATCAGTATGGCAATATCACGCCATTCGAGCCTTATGATATTGAAAGACACAAACTCATTGATAAATTCTCTGATACTATTACGACCCGATTCGTTTAATGTATCCTCGTAGCTGAAATTTTCTATTTGTTCATCGAGCAGTTTTAAAACCTCAATGAAACCATCATAGCTCTTCTTTTCTACATAGAAAACATTATCGGCATGACGTCTTTTTTGTTCATATAATTTCTCTGTCTTTACTTTACTTTCATACTCAAACGCCACATCTGCCACAACTCTAGATTGTGACACGCTTCCGGGTATGAATTGGATACGCAGGCAATTGTTACCAAAAAATGACACAAGGGCAAATCCAAAAGAAAATAGCAAAAATATCAGTGCTCCAACGACCTTTCTTAGCCAAACTGAATATTGACCATTAATCTGGGCCGTCGCAGCATGAAAACTCCCATCAAATATTCTGCTTTGCCATCTCTTTAGGACCATTGAGATTCTCTACTAAAAATAAAAAAAACATCGACTGTAAAATTCAAATGAAAGTTCTCAGTCGAGCAACCATTTTTTCTAACGCCTGGGGCAATACCTTTGTTTGCCCTATCACTGGCATAAAGTTTGTATCTCCTTCCCACCGCGGAACCACATGGCAATGTACATGGTGTGCTATGCCTGCCCCGGCGGCTATCCCCAGATTATATCCAATATTAAACCCATCGGGCTTGAGGGCATCAATTAATATTTTCTGCATTCTTAGAACGGACTGGCAGATATCAATGTATTCTTCCTCGGTTAAATTCTGGATATCGGCGACTTGGCGATATGGTATGACCATGGAATGTCCTGCATTGTAGGGAAATTTATTTAGTGCCGAATAGCAGAACTGACTTCTGAATATCAGCAATGAAGATGATTCATCCATTTTGGGGATCTCCAAAAATGGATTATAATTCTTCGTTTTTTCCGATTGAGGAACTTTTACATACTCCATCCGCCAATAGGCATGTAAGTTTTTCATGGATACATAGAAACAAAATTTTATGAAAATTTCAATGGTATAGTCGATTAATTTAGTCTGACTCCACAAAAGAATTGAGAGCGAAGGAAAAATAAAGAAAGAAATCTCCAAAACATTATTTCCTTTTTTGTTGAAAAGTAAGGTGCTGCCGATGTAATTTAGATTAAATTAATCAACTACATTTTTGTGCATTATAACGCAAGTAAAGATTCTAGTGTTACTTGGTCCAGCTGTTCAGCATTTACCATAATTTTTATGTGACCAAGGTCTACAGTCACGCTATCATC
>JAISRG010000019.1 GCA_031273725.1 Puniceicoccales bacterium | reverse complement strand
GTCCCAATTCGGATAATTTTTCAGAAAGAATATCCATAAAGTCTAATTCTCCATTACAGTTTGTGGATTATTTAAAAGTAATACCCAATGCATTTAGGCTATTTAAAGTATTTTTCAGTCGAACCGCATAACTTTTACCATCGGATGTATGAAAATATAGTGTTTTGCTATACTCATCGAATGAGTCTATTACTATTTGACCGCGACCATCTCCTTGTTTGACCCATTTATACCTACCATCTACTTGATTATATATGTTGAACACCCTGATGTTATCTTTAATCAATATTCCTCGTAATTCGTAATTGATCTCAACGATATCTGCTGACTTGCTCGATTTATTGGAGGAAGATGATATCCCTGAAGTTTGCCCAGCAAATGGAGAATTTGTTATTAGCGACTCAAAATTTTCTCCAACGAGATGTGGCTGTGAAAGTAATATAAATGCTAATATTAGTTTTGTTAATTTCATGATATTCCCCATTATAGTATTCTGGAACGAAGTCTGCTGCTAGATTGCTTTCTAGGATAAAGCTTTTTTCCTTTTTGCTTTTCATCGACCAAAGGTGTTTTTTGTTTTTTGGCGACATTTGCTGTTGCCCCGGACACCACTGTGGTTGTTGTTTCCTCTTTAGCCTTACTTATGGGTGTAGCATGCTTTTTATCTACTTTTCTTCGAAAATGTCCCCATGTATGTTTTTCGGAGCTTTTATCCGAAAATTTAGCACTTTCCGGCTGGCAAATAGCACACGAGTCTGTACTGGATAATTCTGACCTACGACCATTGGTGGATACTTCTCTATGATCAACGGTTGGGTCCCCCAATGTGCTCCATGGGAATTGCATGACAGGCAGAAATTTTCCAGTTTCTTCATAGTGTTCCATTTCCGGCTGTAACTCCGATCCATCGATTATCCGCCTAGCAAATGTCTCTTCATTGGCTGGATTTGAGATGATGGTAGGTTTGATGAAGATAATCAGTTCCGTTGTCTCTTCGTTGGCATCTTTTGGAGAGAATAACCAGTGGCCGACCACAGGAATATCTCCCAACAGCCACAATTTAGCATTGTTCTTTGTGGTCTTTTTTTGCTGCAACCCAGCTAGCACCACCGTATCTCCATCACACACACTAACAAATGATACGGCTTCACTCTTAGACATCGTCGGCATGTCATTACCATTGACCTTAACATTCCCTTTTATGTCTTCAATTGTTTGACTAATTTCAAGCTGAATTATGCCGTTTATTCCAATCAATGGCTTAACCTTGAGTTCTATGCCAACATCCTTATACTCAATGGTACTCTTTACTGCTACATTTCCTCCTCCATTTGAATCAGAAATGTCGGCTTTTACGACGGGATATGAATCAACAATTTTTACCAGTGCTTCCCGATTGTGAGTTGTGACAATCGTTGGGGCAGATAAAACTTTCACATGGGAATCGCTACGAGCTTTGTTAAAAATCAAATTCAACGCAAAATTTCTCATGGAACCATTTATGGTAAATGGGTTTTGTGTGATTGTGCCGGCCCCTGCCTTAGAAATTTTTGCGTCTATTGTTGGATTATAATGTTTGTCCGTGGCCTTCATATTGTCAAGTCCCAGAGTCTCTAACCCAGAGGCCTGACCTCTTATAAGAGTAACTTTGGCAATGACTACCTCAATCCTGACTTGATCAAGAAGCACATCTATCTGGCCAATTATCGATTCCACAAGCTCAATATCTTTTGATGTTCCGCAGGCAATTACAGCATTACTGCGAACGTCATGCTCAATGGTCAAATTTTTTGAAAACTGAAAAGATGACATGTTTTCCAATTCGTTTTGGTATCCAGTCGAGTCGCCAGAAGTACTTCCCGATCCCTTATTTCGTGTACTTAGCTGCCTATTGATAACTTTATTTAAAAGTTCAGAAATTTCTTTGGCATCGCCATGTTTTATGCGAAATATTTTCGAGTTGAGAACGGAATGTTTTGGAATGTCAACCCTGCTAAGTATTAGTTCCACGCGTTGCAAATTGGCTACGGAATCCGTTATCAACATGGAATTTGAATCACTAAACACTATGGCCGATAACACATCCTGATTTAATAGGCTAGCTATCAATTTTGAAAATTCATCAACCGATAAGTAGTGTAATTGAAAAATTTTGGAACAAATCTTCTCGCTAGGAGTTACATCTAGTAATGAATAATCTACAAAACATGGAGATTGCGAAGGCGTAGATTTCGTACTAACAGCTTTTAACAATTCGTCTCCCAGTTCTACTATTGCAATATGATTTATCGCCAACACATTTTCGATGACTCGTATTGCTTCTTCCTTGCTAATTTCTTTTCGAATTTGTAAGCTTATTGGAACATTCCCAAGTTGGCTGTCCCTAAGAACTGCTTTGCCCGTTAATTCCTCCATTATGTATAGGACCTGCGACAAGGGAGCATCTGACAGCGCAATGCTTTTTACTATTGAGTCTTTTACCTGGAAGGCTTCTTCTTCTTCTTCGGCATACACAAACTGCATGCATAAAATTAGAAAAGCGAATATTAATATGTTCTTTTTCATGTCTTTTCCTATTCCGTATCCAAAATTGAAATAATACAATATGCATTCAACAATTGTCCCTGTGCATCTATTCGGGTTTCTGATATAGCAACATTACTATCCAGTTCCTCTATTTGCTTAAAAAATTCAATCAATCCAGAAAGGGGTATACCATTGAACGTTACTTTGTGTCGATGAATCGTCAGTTTCTCAATGTGTCCTTTTTCTATCTCCGTAATGGTATAGTTAACTCCTATTTTGGCTGTTATTTTTTCAATGACAGCTGCAATCTTTTGCAAATCTTGCTTTTTATGACCAGTACCTGATTTGGCAAAATCGCTTAGATCTTTTTCTACGTCAGCCGACTGTGCAAACCAAACTTTTTGTTCGGTGTATGTGGAAGCTATTTGACGTATTTTCTTCGGGAAGGACATTCCCAAAATTATCACCAAACATACCAACACTAGAGATGTTAGCCCCAATAATGCAACGGAAATGGTTTTTTGCTTTATCGGCAACGACTGAAATCGCTGCAAAATACTGGTTATATCTGTTTTCACAATTATAAATATTCTACTTTAAGATTAAAAGTTGTTCCCTTTGACGACGAAGAAACATTTGATGTCGACACAACATGTGTAGATGATTCTCTTTTTATATTTTCTACGAACGTGTTCAGCGTAGCAATCGAATCACACGTTCCGACGAATTGCATGACCCTAGGACTACTCATTGTAAACTGACTAAAAAATAACTGGAAAGGTCGAACTTTATTTAGTGCATCCAATCGTTTGAAGCACAAATCCTTTCCTCCAGTAAAAACACAAATCTCATCACGTAATTTTCTCCGTTCAATTATTTGACTGATTTTTGATTGCCTTTTCTCAAGTGTCGAATGTCGAAATCCAATTGCAACATATGTCGCAAATAAAACAATCACCAGCATGAATAAAACGGATGTTGCTGAAATCAGTGGAGAAATTATTTTTTTACACCAGACATTTATTTTTTCAACTTTTTTAGCAATGCTTTTTTCTTGTTCCTCGTGCATTTCGGCATTCCAAAAATTTTCGGAGAACAGATTGAATTTCTTACCTTGTATTTCTAAACTTCCATCCTGATCAATGTCAACGGCAGCATATTTTTCATCGGGCTTAATTATCGTGCCATTGTTTATATTTTCGCGGTAAAATCTTTCCGGAAGCCAGTAGGTACAAGTTTTTAAATCGGACATTTCCGATAATATTCGATTTTTAGAAGCAATAAAAATTGTTATGCTTTTTTTACCCTGATTTATGAAAAAGCCAGAAAAAGTTTTTTGTTTATTTACTGGAAAGGCATCTTCTATGGCTATTTGAGCCACGCTATTGATCTCCTTGTTTTGCAATGACTCATTGGGCAATTTAACTTCATCGAAGAAAAAATATTCATCGGAAATAAATGCTACTGCCGGCTTACAGGCTGTTTTGTTATCAAACTCCAATATCTTGATAAAATCATTCAATGCGTATCCCATGCTTGGGGCCTATTGTAATAAATGTAACAATTTGTCAAATTTTTTTTAAAAAATATTTTACTACTTGTAAAAAACAAAAAGAAGGAAAACTTGAGTGAGAAAGAACAACGTAAATTGCAAAAAAGAAATTCAGAAAAATCAAATCAAGTCTTGTTGTAACCCAAGATTTGAGAATTTTGAGCATGTTCTTTTGCTTGTTTCAAAAAAGAAGAATGATATGGCTTTTTGCTTTTACTTTTAAAAAGAAGTTTTTATCGTAAGGTCTTTCCCCAAAATGAGTGACATCGAAAAAGTTGTTATAATAGGCAGTGGATGTGCTGGTCTGACGGCAGCCATATACGCATCGCGAGCAGCACTATCTCCATTGGTCATTGGAGGTTTGCAACCCGGTGGCCAGCTGACAATGACAAATGAAGTTGAAAATTTTCCTGGATTCCCAAATGGTGTAAACGGTTTTGAATTGACGGCAAACATGAAACTGCAGGCGGAACGCTTTGGAGCACGGTTCGTGGATGATACAGTCAAAGATGTGGACTTCGAAGGAGACATTAAAAAAATTATTTGTGAACGAAATACCTATCTGTCTGAGGCCGTAATAGTCGCCACTGGAGCATCTCCCAAATTTTTGGGAGTAAAAGGGGAAAAGGAATTTTTTGGCGGCAAGGGAGTGAGTGTTTGTGCAACATGCGACGGTGCTTTTTACAAAGGAAAAGATGTTGCCGTTGTGGGCGGCGGTGATACGGCCTGCGAAGAAGCTCTATTTTTGACAAATTTTTGTACAAAAGTATATCTAATCCACCGCCGTGATGCATTGAGGGCATCCAAGCTGATGGGGGAACGCGTTCTTGGTAATAAAAAAATTATTCCCGTGTGGAATAGTGTCGTCGATGAAATTATGGGCCATGACAAGGTAAGCGGCATTAGGGTAGAAAATGTCCAAGACAAATCGAAGACGGAGATAGCTTGTTCCGGTGTGTTTATGGCCGTTGGGCATATTCCCAATACCCAGCAATTTGCCAAATATTTGCGCTTGGATGACAGTGGCTATTTTTGCCGGAAGGAAAATTCATTCGTCGAAACAAATGTCGATGGGGTATTTGTCGCCGGAGATTGTGCCGATAAAGTATATAGGCAGGCAATTACTTCCGCTGGTACCGGGGCGATGGCCGCTATTTTAGCAGAAAAATATATTTGTAAAAAGATTTGATGGAGAGACAATGATGGAAAAATGTCAATTTTGTGGAAAGCCCGCAACCGTCCACATGACGCAGGTTATTAATAATAAAACGACCGTTATTCGCATGTGTAACGAATGTGCGGCGAAGCACGGTCTTTTTGATAAGGAAGGATTGCCATTTGCAATGTTGTCAAGCCTAGGGGAAGCATTGTTTTCCGGAATGAAACAAAATTTACCCGCCAATGGGCTGATATGTTCCAAATGTGGCTGTACGCCGATGTCATTCAAGGAAACCGGCCGGTTGGGGTGTCCAAACTGCTATAAAGATTTGAAATTGTTGATAGATGGAATCATTGAATCTTCCCAAAAGGGTATGATTCACAAGGGGAAATATTCACGGGGACGTTCGGCGGAATCGGCAGTAAATGTCGCCGATGGTTTGCCAAATGTTTTCCCTAAAAGACATGCCAAGAAGCTTTCCATGGAAGAAAGGTTGGAAGAGCTACAGGAAATGTTAAATGCCGCAATAAAAGCTGAACAATACGAAGAGGCAGCCAAACTGCGCGATGAAATAAAAACTTTGAAGGGATTATCATGAATGATTTTGGGAAAAAGCTTTTTCAAGATTCGAAGTTGGCGAAGGAAACGATCCCGGTTGTTGTTAGTTCCAGGATAAGGTTAGCTCGTAATCTTGCTGATTTTAAATTTGTGAAATATGCCTGTAGGGGTGATTTGCATGCCGTTTCAGAAAAGTGTGAAAAGGTTTTGTCAAGCTATCCAATTCTTGCGAATAATACGGTGTTTAACATGTGTGACCTCTTGGACTACGAAAAATTGTCCCTGGTGGAACGGCACCTGTGTAGCCAAGAATTCATTATGGAGACCAATGAATCCAAATTGTTTTTTACGGATGACCATTTGACTTCAATCATGATAAATGAGGAAGACCATCTGCGCATGCAAGTTTTTCGTTCGGATTTAAATTTCAAGGCGATGTTCGATAAAATCAATGCCATCGACGACCATGTGTCGGAAAATCTGAACATAGCCTTTGATAGACGCTATGGATTTCTAACTGCTTGCCCTACGAATGTGGGGACGGGCATGCGGGCTTCGGTGATGTTACATTTACCAGCCCTCGTCATCACCAAGCAGATAGGCAATCTGATCATGGCGGTACAGAAACTTGGTTTCGTTGTTCGTGGTTTGTTCGGGGAGGGTTCCGAGGCTCAGGGAAGTTTTTTCCAAATATCCAATCAACAGACGCTTGGTCTCTCAGAAATTGATATTCTTTCACGCCTGACACAGATAATAAAATCCATCATTGATTACGAATTGAATGCTCGCGAGATTGTAAAAAAAGAAAGAATTATTTGGTTGTATGATAACATTGGTAGGGCGCTAGGGATTTTACGGGGTTGCTATTGTTTGACTTCGATCGACGCAATGAATTGC
Source organism: Puniceicoccales bacterium (assembly GCA_031273725.1). GTDB lineage: Bacteria > Verrucomicrobiota > Verrucomicrobiia > Opitutales > JAIRKQ01 > JAIRKQ01. Next base: position 2,207 of record JAISRG010000019.1, on the reverse strand, counting down.
ATATCGCTGATGATGTTAGCCACCGACCTGGGGTATTTGCCAAATATTTTGCGGGGAGATTTGAACCAGGTGATGATGAAAATTCAAAATTCGCACATGCAAGTACTCGAAAATAGGACATTAAATGCCAACGAATGCGATGTCAAACGCGCCGAAATTCTAAGGGAATTTTTTGCAGCTGTCCCAAATTTGAAATTCGACTGAAATTGAGTTACATTTCCGCCACGCAGGTTTTTCTACACGAATCTCAAAATAAGAGAGCAAAGGGACGAAAAAATTTTAGGAAAGACTCCCGATGAAATTAGCCCTAAGACTGGTAAATTTCTTTGTTAAAAGGTGATCTTTACATTCATAGAACCCTATCAATCGTGGTTTATCAAATTCGAAAAATACGTATTTGTTTCCTGTGAGACTATATTTCTCAAACCAATTAAGCCAATAATGTTTGAAATGGCCATGAATCCTGTTACAATATCGGCCAACGACAAAATGGAATGAATCCTGAAAAATGGTCCAAGGGCAATGAAAAAAATAAACAATATTTTGTAGGGTATTATGGCCTTGTTACCAAAGACAAATTGTGTGCATTGTTCACCATAGTAATTCCATCCGATGATGGTGGTAAATGCAAATAATATGATGCTAAATCCAACTATGAATTTCCCAAGTTCGGGCATTCCTAATCCATGGCCAAATGCCCAGGATGTTAACATTGCTCCTTCCAATGGTGAAGGTGTATCCGTGGCGATTAATACAACTAAGCCGGTCATCGTGCAAACAATTACACTAAGTAGAGCTCCTGCCATTGATACTAATCCTTGCTTTGCGGGAGAATTGATTTTGGCAGCGGCAGCAGCAATTGCGGCACTTCCCAAGCCTGCTTCATGGGAAAAAATACCACGACTCGCCCCAACACTGGCAGCAATCGTAGCGGTGATTCCTGTTCCACCACCCAAAATCGATCTTGGGGAAAATGCACAGCAAACAATAGAATACAGTATATGAGGAAGGCGGGTAATGTTTAGCGCTAATACCAAAATCGCAGCCCCAATGTAGAATATGGTCATGACGGGTACAATTTTTTCTGCAACAATGGATATTCTTCGTAACCCTCCCATGGTTATCATTCCGACAACAATGATTAATACGACTGTTGTAACGATGATTGGTGTCCCGAAAGACGATAGGGTAACCGCGATGGAATTGCTTTGGGCTATGGTTCCTATTCCGATTAGAGCAACCATCATACCAAAAAATGCAAATATTTTGGCCAGTACAGCATTATTCAGTCCCAACCGGATATAATACATGGGGCCACCGGCGACACTGCCATTTTTTTCGACTTTCCTATATTTTATCGCCAAAACACCCTCCGCATATTTGATAGCCAGGCTGAAAAGTGAAGAAATCCACAACCAGAAAAGTGATCCGGGACCACCTACAGCTACGGCAACTGATATGCCCACGATATTCCCTGTTCCGAGCGTGGCCGATAGGGATGTACACAATGATGCGAATACGGAAATGTTTCCTGCATTTGCTCGGCTATGGGTATTTTCTGCCACTGCATACTTCAAAGATAATTTCAATTTTGAAAAGCTTGGTAATCCCAGTTTAATGGAAAAGTAAATACCCGTCCCAGTTATAAATATAATCAATGGCCATCCCCAAACCAAACCGGAAATGGTGTTCAAAAACGACTCTATTTGACCTGTTTCGACTCTCATAATATTCCATTGCAGTTTTTTTGGGGTATTTAATGACAAGAATCCATGAATTGATATGTAATCCTTCCTCTGAAGAGAAAACCTATAGGCGGAGCAGTTTACCTGTCAAGTTCAATATAATCGAAGCTTCAACATTTATCCTTAGCCCTAATGTGGAGTATTTTTCAACATCTGTTTTTAACATCTTGTCGGGAGTGGAATGATTTGTTCAACGAAACCAACATAGTCCCATAGTTGGGGTTTAGGGTGTAGGAAAGACGATGGAAGAAATCGGCAAAGCATTTTTTCCTTTTTATGTGATCCTTTGTTTCTTCTCCCTCTAAAGTTTTCCCTAAAATATAAGCTTATTTTAATCGACTACGATTTTGTCGATTGTTTGCCCAGATCTACCATCATCAAAAACAATGGTCATGGTTTTTCCATCGGAGGATTTGTGTTTTGCTATCAAATCTGGTAATTTTGCCAATGTTTCCGTTATTT
>JAISRG010000004.1 GCA_031273725.1 Puniceicoccales bacterium | reverse complement strand
AGTCGCTTTCTCTGCTATGTGTGCGGGCATTTTTTAGCTGCTAATTTCCCTCTTTAATTCGCCATTCGCGTATTTGTATTGTAATGGGATCCGATTTGTATTGTTTCGAAAAAGCGAAGCAATGATAGATATTGAAAATTTAACCTATCGAATTGGCGGTCGAATATTGTTTGAAAATGCAACACTACATTTGCCGTCGCATGGGAAAATTGGAGTGGTAGGCCCGAATGGATGTGGGAAAACAACGCTATTTAAAATCATCCTCGGCAATGAAGATATTGACACCGGAGAAATTTTCATAAAAAGTAGGGCGAAACTCGTTTGCGTAAAACAAGAGGTCGAAAATGGCGAAATTTCTTTGCTGGATTTTATCATCGGTGCCGATAAAGAACTAATACGCCTGCAAGCAATTTTGGAGGACCCAAAAATGTCCGATGAGCAACTTGCCAATGCCTATGATGCATATGCGGCAATCGATGGATATTCGGCAGAGGCACGAGCATCTACGATACTGGATGGCCTGGGATTCAAACAGGGTGATTTCAATAAAAGACTGAAAGAATTTTCAGGCGGGTGGCAGGTAAGGGCATCCCTCGCAGCAACACTATTTGCGCCATCCGACTGCCTATTATTGGACGAGCCTTCCAATCATTTGGATTTGGAAACGGCCATGTGGCTGGAAAATTTTTTAGGAAAAACCAATAAAATGATAGTCATGATTTCCCATGAAAAGCAATTTTTAAACTCCATTTGCAATTACATCGTTAGCATTGGCAATAAACAGCTACACCTTTTCAGGGGAAATTACGACACTTACATGGATACGCGTAGGAAACAAGAAACTGCATTGGTAAAAAATATCGAAACACAGCAAAAAAGACGGGAACACATACAAAGTTTCATCGATAGGTTCGGGGCAAAAGCAACGAAAGCCAAGCAGGCGCAAAGCAGGATCAAAATGCTGGAGAAGATGAAAATTCCCGAAATGCCAAACGAGAAATACAAAGTGACCCTGTCATTTCCAAAACCACATCCCCAAGTTGATCGCAAGCTAATAACCCTAGAAAGTGTCGTTGCTGGATATGGCGATAAAATAGTGCTAAGAAATGTGGGATTTTGTGTGGATGCAAGTGATAGGATCGCACTGTTGGGAGCGAACGGCAATGGCAAGTCTACGCTTGCTAAATTGTTGTCCAATCGGTTAGCACCACTTTCGGGAAATATCTCCTATGCAAGAAATGCAAAAATATCATATTTTTCCCAGCAACAGGCCGATGAATTGAATATGGAATCCTCTCCCATAGAAATATTACGCAGCATTGTTCGAGAATTCTCAGAAACACAGGCACGTTCCCACCTGGCAAGGTTTGGAATAACACAATCCCGCAGTGAGACTTTGATAAAAAATTTATCCGGCGGTGAAAAATCCCGTGTCTTGCTCTCAATAAATTCGCTATTTAACCCACATGCTATGATTTTGGATGAGCCGACCAATCATTTGGATATCGAAGCTCGGGAGGCATTGGTTGACGCAATAAACAATTATTCGGGGGCGGTAATCCTAATTACCCACGACTTTTTTACGTTGTCAAAAACATGCAATAAATTTTTTATCATCGATGGAGGGAAATGCACTCCATTTGGCGGTACCCTAGATTCCTATCGAGAAATGTTGCTATCGGGAAAAATCGATCAAAATCTTCCAACCACCAATTCGAATAAAACCGAAACTTCAAAACGATCCGGCAATAATTCGAAATTAAATAGACGGCTATCTCTTTTGGAAAAAGATATCAAAATTCTGGAAACTGAAAAAGCAGCCCTCGAAGAAAAATTATCAAAATTTCATGACGTGGAAACCTGCGAGCTGTATTCAAAATGTTGCGATCAACTGGCGAACCTGGAAAACGAATGGCTGAAATTGAATGCTTAAACTAAAAGTTTTTCTTCTCCCATTTGAAATTTTGTATTTTACATGCCATCACTTTTTCCCTCAAATCCAACAAACACGCCTTTGCCAGTCTTCCTTTTGTCTTATTTCATATCTTTTCTTTAAAATTACTACATTACTTTTGCATACTATAGTTGATTTTTTGCTCAAATTGTGGTGCTTCTTTTGGATTTTCACTCAAACAATTTAGCAAAAGTCCAACCATAAAAGACAGTAGTACCAAATTTGAACCCCCATAGCTTATAAATGGAAGCCCCATGCCCTTCGTTGGAAGCAAACCGGTAACGACGCCAACATTGATTATCACTTGATAAATTATGGTTAGGGCTATGCCATATGATAGAAACTTGGCAAAGTTATCGCGAAGTTTCTTCGCAGAGTGTGTGATGGTTAAAAAAAAAGTTAAATATATCACCAATACTAAAATTGCGACTAGACTGCCCAATTCTTCACTAAATATTGGGAAAATAAAATCCGTATGAGCTTCCGGCAAATAAATCAACTGCTGGCGACCTTGGCCAAGGCCCCTTCCATATAATCCACCGGAAGCAAAACCGAGCATCCCTTGCCAAAGCTGATATGCCCCCTCCAACTTGTTATTTTCAACGTCGAGAAAGGCAGTGATTCGACGCATTCGAGTAGGATTCAGATATATCAAAACTGAAATGGCCAACAAGCCACCGGACATTGCAAACAATATGTACAGCAGTTTGGTTCCCGACAAAAACAATAGTGTGATTGTTACCGCTCCAATCAACATCGCCGTACCATAGTCGGGCTCTAGAAATATCAAACCGCATAGGATAGCAGCAACAAGCAGAGGGATTAGAAAGCCAGTCCTAAAATCTGATATATTGCCCTCGTTGTTGTTTAAATATTTCGCCAACCAAAGCATCAGGGCAATCTTGGCGAATTCTGAAACTTGTACATTAAAACCTCCCATCGCAATCCATCGCCTCGAACCATTGACAAGCTTCCCTATCCCCGGAATTAATACGGCAATCAGGCCGATTAGAAAAAACGCCAAAATCAATGAACAATGTTTTTTCAAAAATTTTAAATCAACGAAACACCCAACTAAAAAAAATGGAACACAAACGGCACACCACACTAACTGTTTATAAAAATAATTTTCCGATTTGATAAATGACAAGCTTGCGCTCGATAGAACTATGAGGCCAAGCCCGGTTAACAATCCGACGCACGATAAAATAAACCAGCCAGCTTTACGCTGGCTGAAGTAGCTGTAATATGTCTCCAATCTGTCTAGAATCATGGAAACTAATTATTAATCTCAATTACTGGAATCTCTTCGAAATTGTCAAAAAAATCTCCCTCACTAGGATCGGATGCAGGATTTTTGGCCGTGGACTTTGGCTTAATTGCTGCTTTTTTTTGCGGAATTAGAAGCTTCTTGCCCTCCTGCAATGAGGAATTACTTTCGAGATTGTTTAGTTTTATCAAATCAGACTTCTTTACTCCGAGATCACGGGCTATTTTATTGATGGTATCACCACTCTTTATTGTGTATAAATCATTCGGTAGATTTTTAGGAGTATCCTGTTGAGGATGAACTACTGTGTTGCTTCTTTCTAACTTTGTACCATTCGTTTTGTCCAAAGAGGCAACGGTTTTGGCGGGAATGGTTAATTTTTGCCCAACGCGTAATTTGTTTGGATCGCTTATGTTATTGATTTCCTGCAAAGCGGATTGCTTTACGCCAAAATGTTTTGCAATCAAAGTTAAACTATCTCCCTGTTTTACGACATATTTGCCATCATTATCTAGACCACCCTGGAACTTTGTCGAATTGGGATTCGGATTTTTAATAGTAGTCCCTGGAATGGTTAGCTTCTGCCCAATTATCAACTTATCGGAAGATAAATTATTTATTTCCTTTAGTGACTTTATCGTAATTCCGTACATGTGTGCTATTTTGGACAAAGAATCTCCTCCCTTGACAATGTAAACGGTTGTTTTTGCTGTTGTAACTGAAGATTGCTTTATGGAAACTTTATCATTTTCGAGTTTCAATCTCTGTCCTATCATTAATTTGCTATCCTTATGCAGTCCGTTAATTGCCATAAGCGTCGCCGGAGACATTTTTACTTTTCTGGCAATCCCATAGATTGTGTCTCCTTTTTGGACAACATAAATTTCATAAGTCGGCTTTTGAGTATTTTCTTCAAAAAAATGGTCTTCCGGTCCAATTTCTTCAAATGTTTGCTTTGGCAAAGTAGGCTTTTTCCTAACACTTGCTCCATCGGAAGCTATTTCTGGCGCGATAAAATTGGCAACATTATTGTTCTTTTCTTGATTTGCATCGTCAAAAATAGAACATCCACCCACCAGCAACACCAGTGGTGTGAAAATATATACAATTAACACATTTTGTAATTTCATATTATAAAAGCCTCTCCCTTATAATTATTATTTATTTTGTAAATTCAAACACAAAACTCCATTTTCAAAAAATTTTCCCCTCTCCGCATAATTTTTGAACCAATCGAGGCTCGAAAACCCAGGACTTAGCAATACAACATCCCCATCTTCAGCCAACGCAAAAGCATGTTCAACAACACGAGCCATTACTTTTTCCGGATCCCCGCCGTTGGGAAAAAATTTGCACGCCATCTCTGAGTTTTTGGCTAAATTTGCCCCAATGAATTGGTATAAAATTTCACCAATTTCTCCTATTAGCAATAGGGCTTTAGTTCGTCCTGCTATAATTTCCAGAAATTTTTCAACGGGTTCATTCTTTGACTTCCCGCCGGCTATTAAAATGACTTTTTTGTCAAACGATGCCAGTGCAGCGTTTAACGCATGGAAATTGGTTGCCTTTGAATCGTTCCAAAACTCCACCGCCTTTTCCTTCCCAGTTTTGACATCGCGTTGGCGAACTTCGGCGACCATTTGCAGGCGGTGTGGAGGAATTTTAAACGTTAGGGCGGCCTCTTGTAGCTGCTTGATTGGAAAATCATTGCAAATCCAAAATTTTTGGACCAGTGCAAAATTCTCCCGCTGTGTTTTAATATTTAGGGCTGACTCCCGTGGCAACGTATCAAATTCGGAACAAATGGTATATTTTCCCAAAACATCCGTAATTTGTGAATTTTTGCAGAAATCATGCACACTTGGCCCGACGAAGCAGTGCTGTTTGGGGCCATTGGGTGTTTTTGCATTCCTGAGCAAGTTTGCTTTGCAATTAAAATATTCTTTTAATCCGAGGTGAACATCCAAATGATCATCGGCAAAATTTGTCCACAAGACGTAATCTGGACTGAACAATGCCCCATCCATTTGGAATGAGCTTACTTCTACGATAGCCCAGGCGTCATTGCCATTGATATCGGAATCTATTATTTCTATTAAAGGTTTCCCTATATTTCCACATGTGACAGCTTTTAGACCATGGGTTTGCAATGCATGGGCGACAAATTCTGTGGTCGTTGTTTTTCCGTTTGTTCCCGTAATTGCCACAATTTTTCCACGCCAAAAACATGAAGCTAGGTCCAACTCACCAATGCAATGGCATCCCGCGGACATTGCCAATTTCGTCCATTCGTGGGAGCATATAAAGCTGGGGCTTCGAACGATTAAATCACAATGTTCTGCTTTTTCCTTCGAAAATTGTTCTTCTTTAGTGTCTTCTTCATCGAAGATTTTATATGAAATTCCCCGTCTTTCGCAAAACTTTACTACAGCCCTCCCCGTTACACCATGTCCCAAAATCCCAATTGTTTTTGCAGAATTAATGAGCGCCGATATATCCATAAAATATCACAAATAATGCTGTTAATATAAAAATGACTTGTATAAAAAATGCACCTCTAACAATTTCACCCTCAAAGAATCCTTTCAATTCGAAGTGATGATGTATGGGAGCCATCAAAAAAATTTTTTTCTTGAAGATCTTTTTCGAGGTTAACTGGAGCATGACGGAGATAGTTTCTATTACAAAAATTATTCCAATAGCCAATAAAATAAGCGGCAATCGAAGCAAACTTGCGACAATGGCCAATAATCCTCCAAGCCCAATGGATCCTATATCTCCCATAAAAACAGAAGCTGGATGTACATTGAAAAAGAAAAAAGCCGCACATCCTCCAGCAAAACATGTGCATAAAACTGCTAGTTCCGTGGAGCCCGCGACATATGACAGCAGTGTCTCCCTGGTAATGTTCACATTGTTTGAATAAAAGGCACATATGGCAAGGGATATGAAACATAGGAGTATATTTATTGTTGCCAATCCATCAATCCCGTCGGTTAAATTTACCGCATTGCTTGTCCCGGCAATGACACAAAAGTAGAAAACGACTATTATTGCTAGGGCAATCTGTGGGTCAAAGTTGCTTTGAAACCATTTCCAATGCACGTGCACGAAAAGATCATTAATTGGTGGATTTTTGGAAGCTATGTAAAAAAGAAAACCAGTTATTAGTGCCTGCACGCATAATTTTTGCCGAGATGTAATCCCCTTTGAGTTTCCCTTTATAATTTTTAAAGCATCATCGGCCGCTCCCAACAGCGAACAAAGAAAATAAATCAAAAGGGATACAATGAGCAAATCATTGAAAGATGCCCAAATGGCAACGGCAACCAATGAGGCCGACGCAATTATGATGCCACCCATAGTTGGAACTCCAATTTTATGGTCATGCAAAATTGCCAGATCTTTTACCTGCTGTTTGGTTCTAAAAACTTGGCGTATTTGATGTCTCGAAAGGAATCTGATTATCGGCTTACCAATCATCAATGCGACTATGAAAGCTGTAGCGAAGCCATATGCGCATCTTTCCCATAAACTATATTGTTTACCAAATAGTAGCGAAACAAGTGGGTTGAAAGGCCTCATATCCAGCTTTAGCATATTCTTTTCCGTTATCTAAAAACAAGTCGGTTGGATACCTATCAAAAACAAATACCCAGGCAAGATTTTTTTGCAATCACCAATAAGATTTAATGACCAACGCAATTATTCCACCGGAGCTTCATAAAGATTAGTACTAAATTCATTTTTTATTTGAAAAATAATTGCGCGTGTTACACTTGTTTAGCAGGGCAGAAAATGAGCATGCTTGATGACACGATTGTTGGTAAGAATTTGGATACTGATGCTAGTGGAATCACTTTGCCTTCGGAAGAAGGGTCATTTGAAGACCATCGCGTTGCTCCCGGCAATACTAGGGAAAATTTGGGTAGCGAGAAGCAACAAGCCAAAACCCCGGATACGGGTATACAAGAACGCAATGCAGAAGTAGAAAAAGAGGTAGAAAAAAAACCTCAATCCATGTTCAATAGAGTTTTGTCAAAAATCAGTGCTATTTCTTCTATTTTAGGTGGGCTTGGTGGTGTAGCAGGTTCAATAATTTCCATATGCGTTCTGGCCGGTGTTGCTGTCTGTCCACCACTCGCTGCATTGGCGGCGATTGCCGCAGGCGTAGCTTTCCTTGGCATAATATGTGATGTTGTAAATAAAGCAACGGATACCATAAACTATGACACAGAAAGAAATAAAGCTTTAGGAGTTCAAGCTGGAGGATATGCTTTAAAAATAGCAGGAGACGTGGCAGGTGTTCTTTGTGCGAACATACCGATAGTTGGTACTATTGCAACGGTTGCAGGAGTAATCGGCTCACTTACTTCATTGAAAGGGTTTTTACTAGAAATTCTGAGCGATTATAAGAAAAATAGGTTGCGAGAAGAATATGGTTCCGAATTTATAGCAAATATACTTGGTTGGATTGCGAGAAATTTTTTATAGTACACCAGATAGAAGTGGCCCCATAATTAAGATTGAGAGCGAGAGAAAGTCTGTCATAAAAATCGGTAGTATGATGCCAAAGATAGGAGAGTTTATTTTGCCTTTCGCGTCGCGTATTCAAATTTTGTATTGCAAAAATTTTTTTACAAAGTATCCTAAATAAGTCAAAGTTTTAACAAGGAGGATTATTATGTCAAACGTTGGAATTTCTAATACGAATACTAGCCAAATCGATGCAAATGTTTTAATGCCTGGACCAACAGGCGTAGCTGGAGATATGAAAAAAAATCCCGCGGCAAATCCAAATATTACTCAAAATGATGTTAGCAGTACGCAACATGCCAGCAGGGAAATTGGGGATGTGACCCGTCCCGGCACAAAAGCTTTTGAAAACGCACAGGACGCGATGAAAAAATCATACGAATATGTTGATCCTGAACAACAAAAATTGGATAGCAGTGTGCTGAGGACAGTTATAACTCATAGTAATGGGACAAATTTACACACCAACCCTTCTGCAAGTGCAGAGTATGGAAAATAGGATAGATACGGCTGATTAAAACAAATTTGCCCCATCTCGGGGCACTAAAAAAATATTGCGCCTATGCAAAGAGAAGGTGACGGCATATATAAAAGAATGAAGATTAGCCGTTACGAAGCGTAATGTCTAGCCGCAGAAATTATATCCGGAGGTGTTAAAGGAATATGTAACCCCATCCCGACAAGACATTGAATGAGATAGGGCAAGCATTTGTGGTAAGCGACATTGCCGTACTATTTTTGTGCACTATAAGTGTCCCATCATTGAGGTGAAAAATTTAGTCGAAAAATTTCGAAATTTCAGCACAATTTTAAAATTTTTCGATGGTATATTTTGCCTGCTGTAACGCTGTTTTAACCACATTTAAACGGTTAAACACATCATTGTCTTCGTTGGCATTATGGATCATAACATTAGTTTCTGATTCATACTGCAAAAGCTTATTTATTAGCTCTTTACGATAAAACCCAGATTTATCTTCGAGGAGATTTTTTTCCATATCGACAAAAATCGGTCGCTCTTTTTTTCCTGAATCCATTGATTATAATTCTCCAATTTTAAGAATAATAGTTTGATTACCCTTTGTTAATACGATGTTCTCAGGAGTTATGTCTTTTATCGAATAGCCATTGGAAAGCGTTGCCCCAACCATATATCTTGTTCCATCTTTGAATCCTATCCAATTTAATCCGCTTTCGCTGATTGAAACACTGTTGACTTCGCTCCCAAAATACTGCTGTTTGATAACCTCCGGATCGCTTATTTTTACGAAATTCTTTATTAAAATGTCTTTGCCAAATGTTTTTTCTATCTGCAATTTTGCCAGGCGCCAATTTTCTTCCTCATCGGTGGATACCAATCCTCCAACGGCTATGCCGTCAACCTGTGGTATAATCCCAATTTTTCCGGTCAATTTGAATTTTGCAATTATTGGTTTTACCAGGCTAAATGCTTTTTGCGGAAGAATTACTTCGTCCTGCAAGTCAACAATCCCCATAACATCTTCGACTATTCGTTTGCGAACCTTGCTCCATTTGTCTTTGTCATAGGCATAGCCGGTTATTAGAAAAATTCCGCTGGAAACAACTTGTACTTTTGGATGCGATTCAATATGGGACAACAAAGTATTAATTTCAGATAAAATTTTTTCTTCACTATAAACTTTTTGTTTTATGGAAGGAGAAATCGATGCTAATTTGGAACGCAAATTCGATAATTCTGCATTGGATATTGTATATCCAGTGACGAGGAATCCCGTTGGGGTTTTGCTGATAGTTATGTCGCTCCCCCATCCACCTTCGGTAACCGCATTTTGAAGAAGAGTAAACACATTAGGTTTCTCAGATACCTTTGCAGGATCTGAAAATATGGACATAAAAAACAGGAGGGAAGCTGCGAATCCGAATATTATCAACGCAATACCACCATATAGCCACGACCGTTTATTTTTTGTTTTGTTAATTGCCGCTGAGTCTACAGAGATTTCATTTTCAACGGCGACTTCTTTTGGTTCCTCGGTAGCGGTATTTTCTTCTCCAAGTTGGGGAGCGTCTGCCGCCGATATGGCTGGCCATGTTTGATTGGAAGGCCCGATTACGATATGAGTTGAACCGATTGTGATAAACTGAAATTCTTCAACGGTGGCCGTTTCATCTTTGACCAATTTCCCATCAACAAACACCTTACTATTCAACGGTTTGAGTTGAATACCTTCCTTAGAAAAAGTGATTTCCATGTGCCTCGGCTCAATAAACGAATCCGATAATACAACATCGCTATTGCTACTACTTCCCACTATCACTGTTTCATATCCGAAAACAATTTCGGCTCCCTGGTGATTTCCCGAGAGAATTTTTAATAAAAATTCAGAGTCTTTCTTTTCCATTATAAACTTTTGTGTATATTATCCAAAAAATTAAACTTTATCCCAATGGTTCTCCATAGTTTAAAAAACCGGTAAGATTTCGTTATTTTCATCGATTGCAACGTAGTTTTCTCCCGTTGACCAAATTTCATCATTTATGAGTACTTTAAATTCAAAATGTCTCCTGGTTGCCACGTCTTTACATTCCCATTGCCAGTGACTATCATCGATGGATTTCATTTCCATTCCTTTATTCCATGATAACCCACAGCCATCTCCGCGAATATACAAACGGTTTCCAAACCCAATATCAGCCTTCGCAATAATTTTCACCGAGCCTTTGTTATTTTGTTTAGAGGCACCGGTGCTTGTTACCTTTGCCGTGCTTGGTCGTGATGTATAATTCGTGCTCGTTGCTTCTTTTGTGACAGATTTCTCACTTCCTGTTTTTAATGCATGCATAGAAGTTCCCTATTCCTTTATTCCAAACAATCATTTCCATTTCAGAGAGACTTTTTAAGGTCCCCAAAAATACTGTCTAACAGTCTAACATTTTTTTAAAAAAATAAAATGCTTTTTATTAAAAATTTTTGATCAATTGGCATTGACAAATTTTATCGACGAAATCATTGTGTCATTCCATGAAGTGCATTGTCGAATTTATGGTATTCGGGACTTTGATTTTGTTGATGTCAGCCTGTAATAGCATTGATGATTCAAGCCTAAAAAATTCAGAGTTGCCATGGGCAAAGCCAACGAAATGGGAACAAAATCCCATCCTTCGCCT